>NZ_JBEPYQ010000116.1:0-20925 GCF_041641335.1 Cohnella sp.
TCGACAAGGCTGTTAAAAACCTAAGCGTACGAACGTGGCAATGCCGATCGTGCGACGCGGTGCATGATCGCGACGAGAATGCCGCCAAGAACATCTTGCTCCTGACAAACGAATAGAAGCTTCCAGGTCAACAAGAACTGCGGGAACCGCAGGGATCGCTTGCTCAACTTCACTTCGGATGAGGTGATTACGCAAGAATCTCCCACTTCAACGCAAATGCGTAAGTGGGGGAGTGTTCAATGTGGGCGCTAACGGCAAAGTGGCTTCCGATGATTACTTTGTATTCTACAATCAGCCATCCGATCCTCACGGACATGTGAAATTGAGCTCCACCACTGCTCGTTCGGCGACCTTTACGATCCGCTTGGACAAGCTGTCGTCGGCTGTAGCAAAATGTGTGTTCGCGGCTACTCTGGATGGTCCCGGCACGTTCGCAGACGTGTCAGGCTGTTCTGTTACCGCGCGTATTGGCGGACAGACCGTTGTATATGAAATTAAGGAAGCGACTCGCGAGACGTCTTTAGTGTTCGTCGAGCTGTATCGTTACCAATCGCAGTTTAAGCTGCGAGCGGTGGGCCGCGGCTTTAACGGCGGTCTGAAGCCTTTGGCCGAAGCGCACGGCGTTGACGTTGCAGACGACGATAACATCAGCCAGACCGCGCAGCAGATTGCGGCTGCAGCATCGGCTCCGGTCAAATCGCCAGCCTCCTCTTCGCAGTCGGCACCCGGATCCAGGATTAATCTCAGCAAAATCGATCTGCTCAAAAAAGAAGTGCGGGTTTCGCTAGAGAAGAAGGGGATCGGCTCGCAGAAGGCCAGAGTCGCCGTCGTGTTTGACGCTTCCGGTTCCATGTATCACTTGTATGATGAGGGAACCATACAGCGTGCATTCGAGCGGGTGCTTGCGGTCGCCGCTAGCATGGATGACGATGGGGAGCTGGACGTCTGGTTTTTCGCCGACGAATCGGCCAGAACGCCAAGCGTGAGAGCCGACCAGTTCGAAGGGTATGTCGATCGTTATTATTTTTCGGACGAGGACTTCCAAGATGAGCTGGGATACGGCAACAACGAGCCCGACGTCATGAAAGACATTATACGCAAATATACCGTTGAATCGCCCGATGATCGTCTTCCGGTCTTTATCGTATTTTTTAGCGATGGCGGCGTTTACTATTCGGATCGGATTGCCAAGCTGATTATTCAGAGCTCCAAGTACAATTTATTCTGGCAATTCGTCGGTTTGGGCGAGGCAGACTACGGGATTTTGGAGGAGTTCGATACCCTCTCAGGCCGAGTAGTCGACAACTGTAACTTCTTCGCGTTGGACGACCTTGATGAAGTGTCCGACCGGGAGCTCTACGACCGACTGTTCAACGAATTTCCGTCCTGGCTGCGCGCCGCGCGGAGCAAAGGCATTCTTAAAGGCTAACCTTAGGAGCGAAACCGGCTCTGATGCTCGTCCATCAGAGCTGTAGTTGTATTCGTTAAGCTGTCTTAAGATAACGGAGGGAATATCATGCAGCAGATTTTAAACGATCTTATTAAACATGATGTAAAGCCGCTCCTATCCAAGCATGGCTTCGCCAAGAAGGGCCTGAACTTCAGCAAGCCGGAAGACGACCTTATCTATATCCTTAACTTCCAGAAATCAGCCGG
Organism: Cohnella sp.; assembly: GCF_041641335.1. Classification (NCBI taxonomy): domain Bacteria; kingdom Bacillati; phylum Bacillota; class Bacilli; order Caryophanales; family Paenibacillaceae; genus Cohnella; species Cohnella sp. Next base: position 1,657 of record NZ_JBEPYQ010000116.1, read on the forward strand.
CAATTCTTCCGATAACGTCATGTTTTACGTGAACTGCGGGATTTATGCGGGGGAGCTGGCACGGATACAATCGAAAGTGGTCCTGACAGCTCCCCATGAAGCGGACTGTCATTTCCGAGCCAGAATCGAGGAGATTGCGAAGTCTGCGCCGGATCGATTTGCCATCGCTCCCGACACGAATATAGACGATTTGAGGACAACGCTGCTCCATGGATTAGAAGAAGTAATTCATTTCTACGGTACGATGACCAGCGCCAGATCGATTGTAGATTACTACACTGCGGGTCCGTTCCTGCATCTAGGCGAAGAGAGCTTTCAGTTGCTCTTGCAATCGAATGATGTAGCTGCGGCTAAACGTTACTTGAAGGCTTTGCAGGAAAAGCACGGGACAGAAAAACGTTGGACGATATTCGAAAATAAATATAGAGCCATCTACCAACAATTCGGAGTGGAATTTGGGTATTCATAAGTTTGACCGAAATCGTCAAGCAAACGATTGAACAAGCCCGCATCGCGATCGGGAATCTGAGTCCGGGAGTCTGAAGTCGATAGAGAATTTGCGTGCATGTATCTTCGAGATACATGCACTTTTTTCTTGATCGATCATCTGCACGCGCCAAATCGAGCACTCGCTCCCTTCTAACGGCCTGCGTGACCCTTCCGCGCAGGCTAATGTACGTCAATTGACCAGCCGCAGTTTTTTTCACGCATGACCCTCTTAATCAAGCAATCTAACGTTTGTTGACTACGTTCTTAGGTTTGTTGTCTGGAATGGGGCTAACGATTTTATATACAATGACATCAATCGGATGAATGCGCTTGCAGAACGATGGAAGCGCGTACAAGAAAATGCGACAAATGCAAGGGGTGGCTAACATGGACACGAAGAGCGGGCGAAAACGATTGCGAACGCGCTGGCGCACACAGGACACCGAGCTGACGCTTCTAGCCTTGCCGACGACCGTCTGGTATATCCTGTTCTGTTTCTTGCCGATGTTCGGTCTCGTGATCGCTTTTAAGGATTTCAAGATTCACGGAGGGTTTCTAAGCAACGTCATTCACAGCGAATGGACCGGATTCAAGAACTTCGAATTCCTGTTCAAGTCGAACGACGCTTGGGTCGTGATCCGCAATACGTTGGGCTACAATATGATCTTTATCGTTCTGGGCATTGCGATTCCCGTCATCTTGGCGCTGATGATCGGTCAGCTGCACAGCGGCAAGGCCGGCAAAATCTATCAGACGATGATGTTCCTGCCGTACTTCCTGTCCTGGGTCGTCGTGTCCGCCATTGTGTGGTCGTTCCTCAGCTTCGATAAAGGGATCGTCAATCAATTCCTGACCGGCCTGGGCGCGGATCCCGTGAATTGGTATATGGAGCCCAAATATTGGCCTTACTTTCTGATTTTCATGAATGTGTGGAAGGGCCTGGGCTACGGAATGGTCGTCTATCTGGCCACCATCACCGGCATCGACAGCACGTATTATGAGGCGGCCGTCATCGACGGCGCTTCCAAGTGGCAGCAAGCGCGATTCATTACGCTGCCGCTCATGAAGCTGGTCATCGTCATGATGTTCATCCTGGCTGTAGGCCGCATTTTCTACACGGATTTCGGCTTGTTCTTCCAAGTGCCGCGGGATTCCAACTCGTTGTTCACTGTAGCGACTACGATAGACGTTCTCGTGTACAAGCAGCTTAAGACGGCAACGGTAGGCATGGCCTCCGCTTCCGCTTTCGTGCAATCGGTAATGGGCTGCTTGACCATTCTGTTGGCCAACTGGGTCGTTCGCCGCGTCGATCCGGACAGCGCCATGATGTAAGGAGGGAGCGGGAAATGAAAACAGGAGCGGGATACGAGACGGGCCTCGACAAATTCAACCGAATCGGCGCCGTCACGAACTGGGGATTTCATCTTATTTTTATCCTATTGGCGTTGTTATGCCTCATCCCCGTCCTTGTGGTGCTGTCCATATCGCTGACCGGAGAGGAGTCCATCCGCAATGATGGCTACAGTCTCTTCCCGAAGGCCTTCTCCGGAGAAGCTTATCAGTACATTGCCCAGCAAGGGCAGATGATCACCCGGGCGCTCGGCGTCTCCGTGCTCGTTACCGCTCTCGGCACCGTGCTGGGCGTCGTGCTGACGACTTCGATGGGATATGTACTCTCCCGGCCGAACTACAAGCTTAAAGGGCTGCTGACCTGGATCGTATTCATTCCGATGGTGTTCAACGGAGGCCTGGTGTCCAGCTACTATATCAATTCGAATATGCTGGGGCTGAAGGACACGGTGTGGGCGCTGATTCTTCCGCTGGCCGTCTCTTCCTTCAACGTCATCATTTGCAAAACCTTCTTCAGAAGCACGATACCGGACGCGCTGATCGAATCCGCCGAGATTGACGGAGCGGGCCAGCTGCGCATCTACTGTTCGATCGTGCTGCCGATTTCGCTTCCGGTGCTGGCCACCATCGGCTTGTTCCTCTGCTTCGCCTATTGGAACGACTGGTTCCAATCGATGCTGTACATCGACAATCAGAACCTGTACTCGCTGCAGGCTCTGCTGAACAGTCTGATGAGCAACGTGGACGCCTTGGCCAGGAACGCCTCCAGCATGGGGATCAGCTATGCGGAGCTTGTCGCGACGATGCCCAAGGAATCTGCCCGTATGGCCGTGGCCATCGTCATCGTGGTACCCGTGGCCATCGCCTATCCGTTCTTCCAGAAATACTTTATTTCCGGTCTGACGATAGGCGCCGTGAAAGGTTAACCCCGCAATAAGCCGGAATTTGTCCGGTTTATGATACCCGCCGCCAGCTGTGGACGGCGGGAAGGAAGAAAGATACCAAAGGGAGGAATTGAGAATGACAAAGACGAAGAAAAAATGGCTGGCCATGGGCGCCGCCGCAGCACTGCTGACAACCGCTCTTGCGGGCTGCGGGAACTCGAATTCCAAATCCGAGCCTAGCAGCTCGCCTTCCAGCGCCGGCACGCAGACGGCGGAAGCAAGCCAATCTGCCGGTTCGGGCGAAGTCCCTACGCTGGTATGGTGGACGATCGGCGGCCAGGTGCCCGCGAACTTCGATAAAGCGATTGCCGCGATGAACGAATACACGGCCGAGAAGATCGGCGTGAAAATCGACATCAAGGTAGCCAACTGGGGCGACTGGGATACGAAGATCAATACGATCGTGAACACCGGCGAACCTTTCGACATCATGTTCACGAACAACAGCAAATACAGCCAGCAAGTGAACATGGGCGCGTTCGCCGATCTCACTGACCTGGTGCAAAGCGAAACGCCGGATCTCTATGACTTCATTCCTCAGAAGGTATGGGACGGAACGAAAATCGGCGGGAAAATCTATTCCGTGCCGACGTACAAGGACTCCTCCTTGACCCAATACTGGGTGTTCGACGATAAGTACATTCAGAAGTACGGCATCGACACGAGCAGTATCAAGAAGTTGCAGGATCTCGATAAACCCCTCCGCGACATGAAGGCCGGCGAAGGCAAGAGCTTCTACCCGCTGTCGCTCACCCAGGGCGACGGATTTAACGGATTCTTCAACGGCTACGACGATATGACGCTCGGTCTGCCGCCGATCGGAGTCAAAGTCGACGACGCTTCCCGCAAAGCCGTCTCCGTGCTGGAGCAGCCGGACGTCATGAACGATCTCAAGCAGCTGCATCAATGGTACAAGGACGGCATCATCAATCCGGATGCGCCGACCAAGACCGAAGCGGAAAGAGCCCGTCCTTTCTTCGCGGCGCAGGCGTTCCCCGGCGCGGAAGCGAGCTGGCAGATCACCAGCGGCGTCGAGAAATATACGATGTTCCAGATTTTCGGCCCGATCTATACGACGAGCACGATCCAGGGCTCTCTGAACGCCATCTCCGCCAACTCTAAATATAAGAACGAAGCGTTGAAATATTTGCAGTTGGTCAATACGGATTCGAAGCTGCGCAATATGCTGGCTTTCGGCCAGCTGGGAGTGGACTACAACAATGTGGACGGCGAGAAAGTGATCGAGCGCACCTCCGATACGTGGCCGCTGGCCGCCTATACGCAAGGCACGTTCTTCAACCTGGCCGTAACGAAAGGAGCTCCGGTCGATCAGTGGGATCAAGTGCGCAAGCTGAACGATCAAGCGACCTCCTCGACGAATCTGGGCTTTGCGCTGGACATCAGCGAACTGGGCACCGAGGTAGCCAATACGAAAGCGGTATGGGACAAATATCGTTATGAGCTGCTGACCGGCGCTTCCGATCCGGAGAAGATGGTGCCGAGGATCGTTGCGGAGCTGAAGGCCGCCGGCCTGGATAAGCTGATGACTGCCGCCCAAGAGCAAATCGATACGTATTTCAAGTAAGACCTGCATGGAATCAATAGCCGGAAAACCCGAACGGAGATAGCCGTTCGGGTTTTCTGGCACAATATGCGGGATTGCTTTTAACGATCAAGACGTTATATGGTGGAGCGGTAGGGCGCGACAAAAACCTGTTGCAAAGGAGATGCCGCATGCTTTCCTTCATGAGAATCAAAATCTATCGCGGCAAGTTCGTTGCATATGCGGTATTTGTGGTGTTCATCGGCTTGGCGCTGGGCGCGGTTACCTGCGCGGTACTGCTGGATCAATGGATAGGCAATTCCCGGAACGAGGCCGCCGGAGCGTTCTCCCGGGTGGAGAACGCTCTTCAGTACGATGCCGACCGAATCGAAGCCTTCATGCAGCGGGTATACTCCAACAGCGATCTGGTGTCCGACGTTCGCAGCTTCTTGGGCAATCATGCGGAAGGCTATTTGACGAGCAGGCTGCAGGGCAGCCAGTTCAATCGGCCGCTCGTGTCTTTTCCCGAGGATATTCGATCCTTCCTGGGCAACGGGGGCCGGAGAGACATCACCCAGATCAGCCTGCATACCGAGCAAGAGGGCAACGTCGTGAGCTTCGACAGCAGCGGCAATATGAGCTTCCTGTTTCGTCTGCCCAATACGGACGAGACGTTCCGCAAGACGATTCACAAAGGATTCGTCTACCGTAAGAAGCTTTCGGATCCGAATCAAATTTCCCGCCAGTTAGGCGAGCTTCGATTCCTCGTCAGCAGCGAACGGATTTTCCAGACGGTTCAGCATTCCCTTCTGGATGAAGCGGCGGCAATCAGCGGTTCCGGGGACGTCTACGTTATCGCCGGCGGCGACCGCGGCACGGAGGAGTTGGTCCGCCGGGTAGCGGCGGACGGACGCGCGCAAGGCTATCTCGCTACGGGATTGGCGAACCGGGCTTATTTTGTAAAGTTCAAATCCAACGAGTTCGATTATCAGTTCGTCAGCATCGTGGATGCGGCCACGCTGATCCATCGGCAGGCGAACGTGCTGCTCGTCGTATTTCTTATCGTGCTGGCTGCAATGATTAGCGTTCTGCTCCTGATCGTCTACAATCTGCGCGAGGATGCGAACTTCCTGCGGCGGATAATCGTTTCCATCGGACGCGCGAAAACGGCGGATTTCACGCCGGTCAGCCCGGCCCGCTACCGCAGAAACGAATACGGAATGATCGCCCGGGAGCTGGACGATATGATCCATCAGCTCGATCGGCATATCCGTACGAATTATCTGCTGAAGCTCAAGCAGCAGGAAACCGAGATGAAGGCGCTTCAGGCTCAAATCAATCCCCACTTTTTATATAATACGCTTGAGGTTATCCGTTCTTCCGCCCTTGTCAACAGCGTGGACTACACTTCCGATGCGATTGCCACCTTGGGCGGACTGTATCGCGATATCGTGAAGAACGACAATATCATCTCGCTGGGCAACGAGCTGGCTCTGCTTCAGAAATATTTGAAAATTATGGAATTTAAATATCCGAGCCGGTTCTATTACCAGTTCAATGTGGAGGAGACGTTGTTTTCGTTGCCGACCGTGAAGTTCTGGATGCAGCCGCTGGCGGAAAACTTCTTCGTGCACGGGTTCAACCCGGAGAGCGAGTTTAATCTGCTCATCGTGAACGGCTGGGAGGAAGAGACCTGCTTCATGCTGGAGATCGTGGACAACGGCAACCGAATTCCCGAGGAGAGATTGGCCGAAATCAGGAGGAAGCTCTCCAGAGGCGACGATAACCCGGTGACCAACATCGGCCTGCGCAACGTGTATACCCGATTGCATTTTTTCTACGGGGCGGGTTTCTCCATGAAGATCGACAACAACGAGGAAGCTGGCGTTAAAATATCCGTAATCCTATCCAAGGAGGCGATTGGGGATGTACAAGCTGCTGATCGTAGATGACGAGCCGCAGATTCTGGAGGGCATGAAGCGGACGCTGGATTGGGAAAAATACGGCTTTGGCCGCATTGAGACGAGCCAGACGTATGAAGGAGCGATATCGAAGGCGGTGGAGCTGTTGCCGGACTTGGCGATCTTCGATGTGTGCATCGGCAAGCAGCGCGGCTACGATGCTATTCACAAGCTCAACGAGCTGCGTCTTCCTTCCAAGTATATTATCATGAGCGGATACGGCGAATTCCACTACGCGTTGGAGGCGATCCGCTGCGGCGCCAAGGATTATCTGCTCAAGCCGATCGATCGGACGAAGCTGCAGCATCTGGTCGAGAAAATCATCGTAGAAGATCTGAACGGCACGGTGGCAGGCGCGGATCGCGACGACGTGGACACCGACCCGGTGCTCGGCGTGCGTTATGACAGTCTATCCAAGCTGACCAATCGCATCTTGCTGATCGTCAAGGCGGAATATGCGCAGAACTTGAATCTGAAATCGGTTGCGGAGCGATTTCGGATGAACGGAACGTACTTGGGGCAGCTCTTCCTCAAGGAGACGCACAAGAAGTTCTCGGAGTATCTAATGGCGTACCGGATGCTTCGGGCCCGTGAACGCATTATGACCACGGACGAGAAAATCGCGTCCATCGCGCCTTCCGTCGGCTATCCCAATCTGAACTATTTTTATTCTCATTTCCAGGCCTATTTCGGCAGATCGCCTTCGGAATTGCGGAGAAAGGAATAACGCCGCCATGAGACAACGACGGAACTCGAGCCGTCCCGCCGCATTCTTCACGCTCGTCCTGCTGCTGACGCTGTCTCTAACCGGCTGCGTCTCGACATCCGGCGATGGCGGGCATGCCGCGACGGGCGGCGATACGGTGAATTTGATCTATTACACGATCGGAGATTCCGACAAAGACCTTCAGATGGTGAACGACAAGATCAATGAGGTGTTGGCCAAGAAAATCGGCGTGACTCTGACTTATGTCAAGGTGGGCTGGCAAGAGTACGAAGAGCGTCTGAATACTCTCGTGTCGGCAGGAACTCCCTTCGACATCGCTTTCGCCGTAGAGTACACGACCTACTCGCAACGCGGCGCGTTTCTTAAGCTGAACGACTATCTGACCAGCGCGGGGAAGGACATGTACGAAGCGGTCGACCCCATCCTCTGGAAGGGCGTGCAGATGGACGACGGCGGCATCTACGGCGTGCCGACCAACAAGGAATTGGCCGTTCGCGACCATTGGATGTACCCGGAGGCGCTCGTCAAGAAGTACGGGATCGACATCTCCGAATATACGACGCTGGCTTCCCTGGAGCCGCTGCTGCAGATGATCAAGGAGAAGGAGCCGGATTATCAGCCGATGGAGCTGGACAAGGGCTCGCAAAACTTCTTCGCTCTGGACGGCTACCACTACGTGGCGGAGAAGACGCTCCCGCTCATGGTCCGGGGCCAGGAACCCGATTCTCCGGTCGTGAGCATATTCGAGACCGAGGAAGCCCGGAACGTGCTGGATCTTCTGCGGCGCTATTATGTGGAAGGCTATATCAACGAGGATGCGTCTTTGCGGGAGAGTCCCGGGCTGAAGCGGGGAGATCTGGTATTCTGGAAAGCTGCGGGAGGCGGGCCGCTGTCGGACAATAGCTGGAGCAAGGATCGCGGCTACAAGGTTGTGGCTCACCCTGTAACTTCCGCCTTGATTACGACCGAATCGATGCGGGGAGGGGTTATGGCCGTCAACGCGGATACGAAGCACCCCGTCGAGGCCGTTAAGTTTCTCAATCTGCTGAACACGGACCCCGAGGTGCGGAATCTGTTCAACTTTGGAATCGAGGGCGTGCATTACACGCTCGACAGCAAAGGCCAGGTGGTGCCCATCCCGCCGACGGACAACAGCGGCAACCCGATCCCGGACGCTCAGCCCAGCTACGGCGGCGTGCAGTATACCCAGGGCAACTGGTTCATTCTGAAGACGATGGGCGGACAGTTCCCGGATCCCCTGGACAAGTGGGAACAGTTCCGCGCCAGCAACAAAGAGGCGGTCTATTCGGGCACGCTGGGCTTTACCCCGGACTTGTCCGGGATGCCCCTTCAAGTGAAGAACATTCAGATGGTGTGGGAGAAGTACTTTCCCGGCCTGATGACGGGCAGTCTGAACGTGGATGCCATGCTGCCGAAGTTTAATCAGGAGCTTCGGCAGGCGGGCATCGACGAGGTGCGGGCCGAAGTGCAAAGGCAGCTCGACGCTTGGCGAGCGGCCCGTTAACGGCGTTGGTTGACGAGAAAGGCACGGCCTTGAGAACCGCGGAAGACCGTTGGTTCGCTAGTAAGCTTCGAACTATCACGAGCTGTTCCTGGAGTTAAAGACGTACAGGAAGGAAACAGGAGATGGAGGCTGCCGCGGTCGAAGGACCGGGCGGCCTCTTTCGCATGTTCGGGGGGCTGCGAAGGGCGGGCGGCAAGTTGAACGGGCGCGGAAGAGGAATGGTTTGCCATGTGACTGGAAATAGTAAGGTAAAATTGCCCCTACCGAGGTTGCCGATGGAAAGAATCAGCCAATCCCAATTGGCCGCCATGATCGTCTTGTTCCAGATCGGCAGCTCGCCGCTGTTCCTGCTTGCGAGCGACGCGGGCGCGGATGCGTGGATCTCCGTCCTGATTGGGATGATCGGGGGGCTGCTGCTTCTGCTTCTGGTGACGCTGCAGCTCTACCGCAGGATGCCTGAGGAAGATCTGTTCGATATGATCGAGCGATCGTTCGGGAAGGTCGCGGGGAGTCTTCTGACGGCGGTCTATATCGTCTATTTCGGATACAAAGCGGTCCGGAACGTCCGGGAGTTCGGGGATCTGATGATTCTCTACCTGCTCCCGTCCACCCCGTTATGGTTCATTTTATTGATCCTCATGGTCATAGCCGCCTATGCGGTGTTTCAAGGCATAGAGGTGTTTTCGAGAGTGGCTCAGATTTTGCTGCCGATGATCGTGTTCGTCTATATCGCTCTCTTCGTCGCTTTGTGGGGGACGGAGCTGTTCGACGCCCACCGTCTCATGCCCGTGCTGGACAGCGGGTTGAAGAAGCCGATCGAATCCGCGCTTCCGGAGCTGATCTCCTTTCCGTTCGGGGAGATGGTGCTGTTCCTGCTCTTCTGGAAATACGCGGACCGAAGAGGCGGGACGACGAGAACGACGGTGCTCTCGTATCTGTTCTCGGGAACGTTCATTGTCGTCACGACGATCTTCATTCTGGGGAGTCTCGGGCCACTGGCGGAATTCAGCGTCGTTCCTCTGATTCAGATCGTGAGTCTGGTGCAGACGGCGGATTTCATCCAGCGGCTCGATCCTGTCGTCGCATTGCTGTTGTTCGGAGGAGTGTTCATGAAGATGACGTTTTATTACTTGGGCACGACGCTTCTCTTCTCCCGCTTGTTCCGAATCGGCCGGTACGCGGCCCTGTTTCCCGTGGGGGCGCTGCTGTTCGCGGGATCCATGGCGTTCAGAAGCTATATGCAGCATATCTGGTTCGGTTTCGAGAAAAATCTGAAGTACCATTTTCCCATCTTCCAGATCGTAATTCCCGTCCTGCTCTTGTTGGCGGCGATGATTCGATCGCGATTCGAGAAGAACGGTAGGACGCCCTCTTAAACGACTCTCGCGCAGAGGAGGAACTTCGATGAAGCTGTGGAACGTCCTCTTTCGAAGGAAGAGAGATCAAGGAAGTTCGCAGCAAAGGAAGGCCGTCAAGCAAGACGGTCGCAGCGGCAAAGCCGTATCGAGGGATCTCGAAGAAGGTCTGTCCAAGGACGTCGACGAGAACCTGCGAACAATCGTGGCGGAGCTGGGCGGGAGCGACGATCTCACGATTCGCAAGATCGACGCCGCGGGGACGGATTCGGTCGTCGTGGCCTTCATCTATATCGATAACCTGGTCGATTCCGCGATGGTGAACCAGATGCTGCTTCATCCGTTAATGTCGGAGATCGGCGAATCCCGGTCCGGGAAATCGTCGGAGGAATGGTACCGGACGGTCAGGGACCGGGTGCTTGCGGTCGGCCGCGTGCACGAGATGCGCACGCCGGAAGAAGCGCTTGCCTGCATTCTGGAAGGACAAACGATCGTATTCCTGCAAGGAAGCGCGGCAGCCCTGGCCGCCGACACCTCGGGAGGCGACAAGCGGGCGGTGGAGGAGCCCGGCTCGCAGACGGTCATCCGCGGCCCCAAAGAGAGCTTTACGGAGTCGATCAAGACGAACCTCTCCTTGATTCGAAGGCGGATCAAGTCGCCGCGGTTAAGGGTGGAGAGAAAAACCCTAGGGAAACTAACGCAGACGCAGATCGCGCTGGTCTACCTCCAGGGCATCGCGAAGGCCTCGATCGTGGAGGAAGTACGGCGAAGAATCGACCGGATCGATACGGACAGCATTCTGGAAAGCGCGTATATCGAAGAGTTTATTCAGGACGCCCCGATTACGCCATTCCCTACGATCGAGAATACGGAGCGGCCCGACGCGGCCGCCGCGGGCATTCTGGAAGGGCAAATCGCCATTATCGTGGACGGCACTCCGTTCGCGCTGCTCGCTCCGGTATCGTTCGTCCGGTTTTTCCAGTCGAGCGAGGACTTCTATCAACGGTACGACATCGCTACTTTTCTGCGATTGATCCGCTACGTCGCTTTTTTCGTATCGATGCTGCTGCCCGCGATGTTTATCGCCATTACGACATTCCATCAGGAGATGCTGCCGACTCCGCTGCTGATCAGCTTGGCGGCTCAGCGGGAGGGCGTTCCGTTTCCGGCGATCGTCGAGGCTCTGCTGATGGAAATCACGTTCGAGGTGCTGCGCGAGGCGGGGGTGCGCATGCCCAAGGTCATCGGTCCCGCGATCTCGATCGTGGGGGCTCTCGTGCTCGGGCAATCCGCCGTTCAAGCCGGACTGATCTCCGCGGCGATCGTCATCGTCGTGTCGTTCACCGCGATCGCCAGCTTCGTCATCCCGGCGATCAATATGTCGATCGCGGCCCGGCTGATCCGGTTCGTCATGATGATTCTGGGCGGGACGCTCGGACTGTTCGGAATCATGTCCGGCTTGATGGTGCTGCTTATTCATCTGGCGAGTCTGCGCTCCTTCGGCGTCCCTTATCTGACACCTCTGGCTCCTTTCGTCTGGACCAACTGGAAGGATACGTTCGTTCGCATGCCCCATTGGGTCATGAAGAAGCGTCCCCCGACGATCGCCGACGGAAGCAATCTCGTCCGCCAAGGCGACGACCAGATGCCGAAGCCTCCGGGCCGAAAATCGAAATTTTAGGAGATCTCTCATGCCGTTAAATCCTGAGAAGATAGGCTCTATACAGGCGGCGGTTTTGATCTCGATGGCCATTACGCCGACGGCCGCCATCGTTATTCCCACGGTATCGATCGGGGCGTCCGGGCAGGACGCCTGGTTATCGGTGCTTGCGGCGTGGCCGCTGGGCATCGGCTTCGCGCTGCTCTACGGCTCGCTCTCGCGAATGAATCCTGGAGTCTCCTTCTTCTCCTGGCTGGATTCCCGGTTGGGCCGGGCGGTAAGCGTCATAGCGGGCCTTCTGCTGGCGCAATACTATCTCTCCGTCGCTTCGGTTACGATCCGGGAGCTCGTCAATTTCCTGTCCAACGAGTTGCTGCAGAAAACGCCCGTGGCCGTGCTCTCGGCCGTACCGATCCTGATTGCCGTCTACGCGGCGTCGGGAGGCATCGAGGTCATCGCGCGGATTAGCGCGCTCGTCTATGTGGGGATGATTATGTTTCTTGCTCTGGGGATCGGCTTGGAGCTCAATCAGATGCAGCCCCAATTCCTGTTCCCCATCGGGGACGCTCCGCTTCCGCGCCTCGTCGAGAGCGGGCTTCCGTCCGTAGGATGGCTGTCGGAAGCTTCGCTTCTGTTCATTCTTGCCCCCTACTTGAGCAAGCCGCGCCGCTCTACGGCCATTGCTATCGCGGGGGTCTCTCTGGCGGCCGTCCAGCTGTCGTTAATCGTGCTGCTTGTGCTGCTTCAATTCGGTCCTGAGCTGCCCGGCATTATGGCGTATCCTGCGTTCGCCGCAGCCGAAATCATTAAATACGGGAGCTTCGTGGAGCGGGTGGATCTGATCTTCATCTGCGTCTGGGTCGCAACGGTCTACGTCAAGCTGTGCATTTTCGTATTCGGCACGGTCCACTGCTTCACGCATTCGCTTCGGATCAAGGCGGCGAAGCCTTTTCTTTGGACGATCAGCTTGCTCATTTTCTTGCATTCGCTGTATTCCTGGTCGGATGAAGCGACGTTCCTTCATTATCAGAAATCCGTATCGACGGCCTTCTTGATTACGTGCAACGTGATCGTGCCCGCCCTTCTATGGCTCGGCTTGAAAATAAAGCGCCGCCCGCCGGCTTCGGCAGGGGAGTCGCCATGAGGGCGGCCAAACGGTTCGTTTCGCTGCTGATGCTGCTCGTCGCGAGCTTCGGAGCGGCCGGTTGCTGGGATCGGACGGAGCTGAACGAGCTGGCGATTACTTCGGCGACGGCGGTCGATTGGGAAGACGGCGAGTGGAGCGTCTCCTACCAGGTCGTCATTCCGTCCGCCATCTCGAATGCGGTGAGCGTGACGGGAGGCGGAGCGTCGAAGCTGCCGATCATTGTCTATTCGACCCAAGGGAAAACGATCCGCGAGGCGGTCGGGCGCAGCACGCTGGAGAGCCCGCGCCATCTCTTCTTCTCCCATACCCGCGTCGTCGTGGTCAGCGAAGCGGCCGCCCGGCAAGGGCTGTCGCCTCTGTTGGACGTCTATTTTCGCAATCCGGATTCGCGGGAGACGGTGAGCGTGCTCGTCGCGAAGGGGAATGCACGCAAAATATTAGAGCAGCTGATGCAGATCCAGATTATTCCCGGCGACGGCATCGAAGAAACCTTGCGCAAGGAAGCCGAAGAGTTCTCCGCGCTGCCGAACGTAAGAATATACGACTTGGCGTTGTCGATCGTCAGCCCGTCCAAGAGCGCGATCGTACCGGAAATACTCATCTCCGGCGGGCAGGAGGTAAGCTCGGCCGACGCCTTGAGCAAAACCTCGCTATCGTCCAAGCTGCGGCTGGGTCGCTTGGCGGTCTTCAAGAATGATCGCATGGCGGGCTGGATGACCCGGGAGGAAGCGCTCGGGATCGCCTTCATCCGCGACCGGATCAAGACGACGACGATTCCTTTCTCTTGCGGGCAGGGCGGTAAGCAGAAGATCGACTCCGCCTTCAAGCTGACTCGCTCTTCGACGCGGCTGACGCCGAAGAAGGACGGCGACGGCTTCACGATGAAAATCGAGGTGGAGGGAGAGGGACAGCTTCTCGAGACGGATTGCACGAAGGAACTGAGCGAGCCTTCGGTCGCTCGTCAACTAGAGAGCCAACTGGAGCTGGAGATAACGGATATGATCGAGACCGCGTGGCAGGCGGCCCGGAAGATGAACATCGATGTCGTCGGATTCGCCGAGGCGATTCATCGGAAGTATCCGAAGGATTGGAAGCGGATGAAGAACAATTGGCCGTCGGGCTTGGCGGAGATTCGGATCGAGCCTTCGGTCCATATCACAATCAAGCGGATGGGGCTGACTAACCAGTCGTTCAGAACTTTGACGGAAAAGGATTAGGGGCGTGAGTATGGAAGAGCTGATCATGTACTCTGTCGGGTACGCGACGCTGCTGGCGCTCGGGATGCGGGCTCTCCGGCGCGAAGGCAGGAAGATCGACCGGGGAATCTACATCGCGCTGATCGCCTGGTGCGCCTACATGAATATGGCCGGCTTGCTGCATTGGCCGACCGGGTCGGTCGCCGAGTTGAACGGCTGGCTGTTCTTTCCGATCGGACAATGGATATTGGCCCTGTTGGATGGTATGGTATAACTAACGGAGTCAAAGTCAAAGCACGGGGGAGAACGGGAACGGATGCACAACGGGAAAGCCATCATCGGCATCGACATCGGGACGACAAGCACGAAAAGCGTAGTGTTCGGAGAAGGCGGAAAGCAGCTCGGCAGCTTCGCGGTCGAATATCCGCTGCTGCAGGAGCAGGCGGGCTGGGCGGAGCAGGAGCCGGAGACGATCGTGAACGCCCTTGCTCAGAGCGTACGGGGGGCGCTGGAGCAGAGCGGGCTGAGCAGAGAGGACGTCTCCGCGGCCGGCTTCAGCTCGGCGATGCATTCGGTGATCGCGGTCGACGACAGCGGGCGGCCGCTCACGAGAAGCATCACCTGGGCGGACGGGCGCAGCGAGCCGCAGGTCCGGTTGATCCAGGAGAGGCCGGGCGGGCTCGAGATTTATAGACGGACGGGAACTCCCATTCATCCGATGTCGCCGCTTCCTAAGCTTGTGTGGCTGCGGGAGCACCGGCCGGACGTGTGGGCGAACGCCCGCAGGTTCGTATCTATTAAAGAGTACGTCGTTCACCGTCTGTTCGGGGAGTGGGTCGTCGATCCTTCGCTCGCTTCGGCAACCGGATTGCTGCGGCTCGATACGCTGACTTGGGACGACGAGGCGCTGAGCGTGGCGGGCTTGGACGCCGGCAGACTGTCCGAGCTGCGGCCGGTCACGTACCGGATGCAGGGGCTGGATCGGACGTTGGCGGCCGAAATGGGGCTGCGGCCGGAGACGCCGTTCTTCCTCGGCTCCAGCGACGGAGCGCTGGCCAACCTGGGCGTCGGAGCGGTCGGGGCCGGGGATCTGGCGATTACGATCGGCACCAGCGCGGCAGTGAGGATGATGACGGACAAGCCGGCGACGGACGAGAGAATGCGCACGTTCTGCTACAGCGTGGCGGATTCATCGTATGTCGTGGGAGGCGCGACCAATAACGGAGCTATCGTGCTTCAATGGATGAAAAATGGTTTGTTCGGCGGGACCAAGACGACAGAGGAGCTGCTGGAAGAAGCGGCCCGGGTCGGCCCGGGGGCGGACGGCTTGCTGTTCCTCCCCTTCCTGTCGGGAGAGCGGGCTCCGATCTATAACGCGGAGGTGCGCGGCACTTATATCGGCGCCAATCTGGGTCATCGCGGCGAGCATTTCGTCCGCGCCGGGCTGGAGGGCGTTCTGTTCGCGGTGCTGTCGGTTGCGGAAGCGCTGCGAGAATTGGTCGGCCCGGCCTCGGAGATTCGCGTTTCGGGAGGCTTCGCCAAGTCGCCGCTATGGCTGCAGATGCTGGCCGATATGTTGGGACAAGAGGTCGGCGTTCCCCGCGTGACCGAAGCCTCGGCTTTCGGCGCGGCGATGACGGCGCTGCAGGGACTCGGAGAGCTGGCGGATCTGAGCCGCGCCAAGGAGTGGGCGCCGATCGCGCAGCGGCTGCAGCCGGACTCCCGGCGGCACGGTATCTATCGGGAGCTGTTCGGGATTTACGAGCGGACGAGGGACGTTCTGCCGGAGCGGTTCGCGGAATTGGCGCAGTTTCAGCGCAAGCTTCGCTACGATTAGAGTCGGCGGCGATTCTGCGCTCCGCGGGGAAAGTCGAAAAAATACGGTCGGATAGTGATAATAATTCTCATTGTTGGATACAATACTGAGGAGCCCAAACAAAAACGCCTTCGGCGTCCCTGGGACGGTGAAGGCGTTTTGTCGAAGACGATTCAGATAGGGATAGCGGATGTTATATTTTCTGAATCGTGGAGAAAAGGGCTGCCCCGCAACCGATAATCGTTCGATACGACTCGGTATGGGACAGCCCCTGGGCCCGAAATGCTTCCGGACCGAACCGTTATGCTATGCTCCGTGTGGTCGCACGAATTACATTTTCGGTTCGAACGTTTTGCAATCGGTCTCTTCGGAATGGGACGCTTGTTTGTTCCGGTTGTTCACGACGTAGATCGAAGAAGCGTGACACTCGTTCCCCGGACCCCAGTACTTGCAGGAATTCACTTCGCACAGTACGTCTTTGGCCATGGCTCGCTCACCTCCTCTCAATAGGATGGTCCAAGCCAATGGCTTTATACGTGGGGGCCCCCGCAAACTTTCCTTTTCGGAAACGTTGTGCGGGTTTTTTCGCGTGCAATTGGAACGGGGCAAGCTGGTCGTCGCAGACGTGAATGCGCAAGAAAGTACATGTGCGGCAGCCTGATGTGGTAGGATAGAAAGGAATGTCGAGAAACGGTTAGCCGGGGTTCGAATCGGAACGGATGAGGTCAGACTTACGGCGGATCGAGGGACTAAGAGGATGGAGTGGATCGGGTGACGGATTTTACGGGATTGGGCGTGTCCGAGGGACGCGTAGACATATTGAAGGCAATGGGCATCGCGAAGCCGACGCCGGTGCAGGAGGAGACGATTCCGATCGTCAAGGCCGGGCATGACGTGATCAGCCAGGCGCAGACGGGTACCGGGAAGACGCTGGCGTTCGTACTGCCGATGCTGGACAAGATCAGAACGGACGTGCCGCAGGTGCAGGGGCTTATTCTGACGCCTACTCGCGAGCTGGCGATCCAGATTACCGGGGAGATCAAGAAGCTGCTGAAGCCGGAGGACGGCATCCAGGTGCTGGCCGTATACGGCGGTCAGGACGTGGAAGCGCAGCTGCATAAGCTCAAGGGCGACATGCATCTGATCGTGGCGACGCCGGGACGGCTGCTCGACCACCTGCGCCGCGAGACGATCTCGCTGGAAGCCGTGAAAATGCTCGTGCTGGACGAAGCCGATCAGATGCTGCATATGGGATTCCTGAAGGAAGTCGAGGATATTTTGCGTCAGACGCCGTACAAGAAGCAGACGATGCTGTTCTCGGCGACGATGCCGCCGGCGATTCGCGAGATGGCCGGACGCATTCTGCGCAATCCGCAGCACGTGACGGTGAAGGCCGAGCGCGTGACGGTAAAGGATATTCGCCAATGGGTCGTGGAGACGTCGGACCGCAACAAGCAGGAGACGCTCGTGAAGCTGCTGGAGGAGACTCAGCCGTATTTGAGCATCATTTTCTGCCGGACGAAGCGCCGGGCCAATACGTTGAACGTGGCGCTGCAGGAGATGGGCTATGCATCGGACGAGCTGCACGGGGATCTGTCTCAGGCGAAGCGGGAGCAGGTCATGAAGAGGTTCCGCGACGCCAGGCTGCAGCTGCTGGTCGCTACGGACGTCGCGGCGCGCGGGCTGGACGTCGAGGGCGTCACCCACGTGTTCAACTACGATGTTCCGCTCGACGTGGAGAGCTACATCCACCGGATCGGCCGGACAGGCCGCGCGGGGGAGAAAGGGCTGGCGATTACGCTGATTGCGCCGAAGGATCGCCGGGAGTTCGCGGATATCGAGAACGGCATCCAGATGGCGATGGAACGCAGAAGCCCGGAAGGCGCGCCGCTATCCGGCGGAGGGCTGCAAGGCCCGCGCACCGGCGGCGGCTACGGGCGCCCGGGCGACGAGCGCCGGCGGCCGACTGTCGTCCGTCGGTCCGGCGCCGATCCTCCTGGGGGTCGCGAGGCGCCCTCGTCACGGCCAGAGCGCCTCAGCCGAGACCGAGTCGGAGCGGCTCGCCGCCGGTGACCTCGGCGTAGAGGATGGCGAGCCCCTTTAGGGTCAGCTCGGGGTCGATGACCTCGATCCCCTCGACGTCCCGAGCCCAGGGGGCGAGCGAGAGGCCGCCGGTCATGATCGTCCTCACCGCTTCGAGTGGCAGGCCCGCCTCGGCGGCGAGCTCCTGGCGGGCGCGGGCGACGAGTCCTCCGGCAAGGGCCTGGTAGCCGAAGATCGTGCCGGCCTGCATCGCGCTCACCGTGTCGCGGCCGATGACCCGCTCGGGGGTCCGGAGCTCGATTCGAGGGAGCTTCGCCGTCCGGGCAGCGAGAGCCTCGAGGGCGAGCTCGAGGCCGGGGGCGATGGCGCCCCCGACGTAGGCGCCGTCGGCGGCGACGCAGTCGACGGTCGTCGCCGTCCCGAAGTCGACGACGACGGCGGGTCGGCCGTAGAGCCGGGCGGCAGCGAGGGCGTTGACGAGCCGATCGGCACCGACCTCGTGGGGCCGCTCGACCCGGACGGGGATGGGGATCGTTCCGGCCCCGGCGAGGAAGAGGGGCTGGTCGTGGCGGGCGGCGATGGCTTCGAGAGCGGTCGTGACCACGGGCACGACCGAGGCAACGGCGAGGGCGTCGACCTCGGCGAGGCTGCCGCCATCGAGTCGGAGGAGGGCGTCGAGGAGATGCTCGAGCTCGTCGGGCGTCGCCCGCGGCTGGGTCGCTGCCCGCCGGGTCGCGACGAGCGTTCCGTGGCGGACGAGGCCGAGGCTGAGGGTCGTGTTGCCGACGTCGACGACGAGGAGCATGCCCCGATCATACGCGCCGCGGCTGTTGGGCTCGTCGCCGGCCGGCGCGAACCGCCCGGCGGGCCTCGGCCGCCGACGCCCGGTTCGAGGAACGGCCACAAGGGGCAGCGACACCACATCGAACGACACTGCTGCTCCGTCGTGGGGCCCCATCGGCGCCCATCCGGTGCGCTACCATCGCCGCCGTCGACGGCCGCGCCGTCGACGAAGGACGTCGCCGAACCACCAGTCCCGCTGGAGAGGAGCCGTGGAGGAGCCTGCCGCAAGCCTGCCCGCCAAGTTCTTCGTGAACCGCGGCATCGTCACCTCCCGGACCGACATGCAGAACCTCCTCCGGCCGCTCCTGAAGCAGACCGTCGGCTATCGCTACTTCCGGGGGCGCGAGCTCGTCGCCAGCGGGACTGGCTGGGTGGAGCGGATCGTGGCCGACAAGCCGGACGTCTCGACCTACTTCACCCCCCTCGCCATCTGCATCAACGTCGACTCCTTCGAGCACCTCGAGTTCGAAACCCGGCCCGACCAGCTCCTCGTCTACGCCCTCGTCCAGGGCGACGAACGGGTCGTCCTCGAGTTCGTCCCGAGCGAGCCCGGGACCCGAGCGCCGGTCGAGCCGCGGCAGCTCGAGTTCGACACGAGTGGCTTCGTCCAGATGGAGCTGCTCCGGCTCGAGCCGGACGAGGAGGGCGCCTAGCGAGGACGGAGCCGACG
>NZ_JBEPYQ010000117.1:0-20807 GCF_041641335.1 Cohnella sp.
CCGTACTCCGCGGCTTGCGCTTCGGCTCGCGGAACGGAGATCACGATGTCCCCGAGCAGATCGGAGAACGGATCGCCGGCTTTGTCCTCGTCCGTCCAGCTGTCATCGCCTACTTCGGAATCGGAAGACTCGTATTCGTCCTCGTAGCGAATGTCCGCTTGCTCGCCTTCGAGCAGCGAGAAGCTGAGCACGTCCGTCGGCTTGTCCAATCCGCGGTATTGGCGGTTCAGCTCCCGTATGCCTTCGTCGTCCGTCAACGTCAAGGTGACGATGCCCCGCTCGACTTCCTCCTTGCGGCCGGCAACGACCAGCAGCTTCTC
Source organism: Cohnella sp. (assembly GCF_041641335.1). NCBI lineage: Bacteria > Bacillati > Bacillota > Bacilli > Caryophanales > Paenibacillaceae > Cohnella > Cohnella sp. The sequence goes on from NZ_JBEPYQ010000117.1 coordinate 321, forward strand.
CAGCAAGTCGATCCATTTCTCTTCCCGTTCTCCCGCGCCGCCTTCCCGCTCGTCGATCCATTCCAGGCTTAATGTCATTCCGAATTCTCCTTCGCTTCTTTGGCGTCGTCCGTAGCTTCTTTCGCCTGCTTTAATTGTTTGTCGTCCGGATATTCGATCCGGGAGTGGAACATGCCGATGACCGCTTCCTTCAGCGTCTGGGCGATCTTGTCGAGCTCCTTCATCGTCAGGTCGCATTCGTTGAATTGATGGTCGTCCAGCCTGTCCTTGATGATTTTGGCGATCATCGCCTCGATCTGCTCCACCTTCGGATGGTTAAGCGACCGAACCGCCGCTTCCACGCAGTCGGCGATGCCGACGATGGCCGCTTCCTTCGACTGCGCTTTCGGTCCCGGATAGCGGTAGTCATCCTCGGTGAAGTCGATGTCCGTCCCCTGCTCCTGCGCCTGTTTTACCGCTTTATAATAGAAATATTTGAGGAAAGTCGAACCGTGATGCTGCTCGGCGATATCGCGAATCGGCTTAGGCAGCTTGTGGGCCTTCAGCATATCCGCTCCGTCCTTGGCATGCGCGATAATGATCGAGGCGCTCACCTTCGGCTCGAGCTTGTCGTGCGGATTACCGGACGCGTTCTGGTTTTCGATAAAATAGAGCGGACGCTTCGTCTTGCCTACGTCGTGATAGAACGAGCCGACGCGGCACAGCAGCCCGTTCGCCCCGACCGCCTCTGCGGCCGCCTCCGACAAATTGCCGACCATCAGACTGTGATGATACGTTCCCGGCGTCTCGGTCAGCAGCTTGCGCAGCAGCGGATGGTTCGGATTGGACAGCTCCACGAGCTTGAGCGCGGATAGAATGCCGAACGTCACTTCGAAGAACGGCATCAATCCGATGACGAGCACGGCGGTCAGCAGACCGCTCGCAAGCACGAAGACGACCGATTGGATCAAATCCGCGCGACTAGGCTCGGGATCCACGAGCATAAGCGCCAATACCGCGACCGAACCGAACAGGCTGACCATGATGCCCGCCTTCAATATCGATGATCGCTGGCTCGCTCTATGAATCGCCAGCACGGCCGTGAAGGACACGACGGCGGCAACGAAGCCGTAATGGAAATCGAAAATGTGCTCCTGCTCGACGTTCAGAATGACGCTGGCCAGCAGCGTGAACAGGAACGAGCTGACTAGGCCGAGATGCATGTCGAGCAGCAGCGTCACGAGCATGCTTCCCATGGCGATCGGCGCCAGATAGCCGACGAACGGCCAATCCGAGCTGTGCGTCAGGGCCACCAAATGCATGAACAGTACGTTCAGCGCGAAGATCAGCAGCAGCATCGCCCAATGCGCGTTCGTCTTCTTCAGAATCGACGAGGCCGCCGTCAGCTCCCCATAGCCGTACAGCGCCAGCGTCAGAATGACGGCAAAGAGCAGCACGCCGAGCTGCGGCAAATAGTTTTTGCGCTCCTGCAGCAGCCCCATTCCGTCCAGCTTCTCGTACAGCGCTTCGGTAATGACTTGTCCCTGCTTGACGACGATGTCCCCCTGCTTGATGACGACCGAAGGCGTGTTCTGTTTGGCGTCCATTCTGGCCGTCTCGGTCGCCTTCTTGTCCAGGAACTTGTTCGGCATAATCGCCAGCCGCGCCAGCTCCTGCACGATCTCCCGCTCCGTCTTGAGCGACAGGGAGCTCGCGTTCACCAGTTCGGCCACCTTCGTACGGGCCGTCTCCGCGTTCGTGATCGGGTCGGTCGTCAGCTTCCGCACGACGTCCCGCGCCACCGAACGCATCTCCTGGAGCTGCTCCGACGACATGCGCGGGATCTTGTAATAGGTTTCCTCCGGAATCGCATATTTCTGCGCGGCGACAACCCGCTGCATCTCCGCCAGCAGCTCGGCGGAATACGCTTCGGACCCGCGGCTGGAAATGACGAAGCTGGCTACGTACTGATCGACCCGGTCGGGAATGACGCGGCGGAAAATCTCGACGCGGTCGGCTTCCGTAATCTGGTCGTCCATATTCAGCTCTTCGATTCTCGCGAACAGCTCATTGATGAGCACTTCGTTGCGCATCTGGACGGTCGTATACATATCGGGCACTTTGCTCGCCGCGTCCTCCTGCGCCTGCAGCGTGGCCTTCTCGTCCACCTCTTGGCGCGGCGCGCGGATGTCTTGGTCCGCCTTGCCGTTCAGCGTAATATCGTACGTCTCCGGCACTAGCCGCGGAGCAAGGCTGAAATAAAACAAAAACACAAAAAGCAGAAGCAGGAGCCAGCGCATCGCCGCGCTGTTCTTCCATCCTGCCGCTGCCCCGGACAAGGTAAGCGGATTGCTTGGTTGGCCGCTATTGTTCCGACTCATCCGGCACTCCCCTCCCTTAAGGGTTTTATTGTTCGTTGTCCGCGTTGTAAGCCAGTATGATCTTCTGCACGAGCGCGTGCCTGACGACGTCCTGGTCAGTGAAGTACACGATGCCGATCTCCTCGATGGAACGGAGAATCCGCTCCGCTTCCATCAGTCCGGACTTCTTGCCTTTCGGCAGGTCGATCTGGGTCACGTCCCCGGTAATGACCATCCGCGAGCCGAACCCGAGCCTCGTCAGAAACATCTTCATCTGTTCCGGCGTCGTATTCTGCGCCTCGTCCAGGATGACGAACGAATCGTCCAGCGTCCGGCCTCTCATGTAAGCCAGGGGAGCGACTTCGATCTGCCCGCGCTCCATCGCCTTGGCAACCCCTTCGACGCCAAGCGCGTCGTTAAGCGCGTCATACAGCGGTCGCAAATACGGATCCACCTTCTCTTGCAGGTCCCCGGGCAGAAACCCGAGATTCTCCCCGGCTTCGACGGCCGGGCGGGTCAGCAGAATGCGCTTGACGCGGCCTTCCTTCAAGGCGGCGATGGCGCACATGACGGCGAGATACGTCTTGCCCGTACCGGCAGGGCCGATGCCGAACACGATGTCTTTCTTGCGAATCGTCGTGACGTAATGGCGTTGGCCCAGCGTCTTCGGAATAATCGGCTTGCCCCGGAAAGTAAGCGTTATTTCTCCCTTGAACAAGGAGAGCAGCTCGTCCGCCTTCATCTCGCGCGACAGCTCCAGCGCGTAGCGAACGTCGCGCTCGCTGAGCTGCAGGCCGCCCTGGATAAGCTGGATCAGCGTCTCGAACAGCTGCTGCAAGGAACGGACTTCCTCTTCCGGTCCTTCGATATAGATTTCAGCGTCTCTGGATCGGATCAGCGACACGGTTTCCTTCTCGATCAGGCGCAAATACTTGTCCTGCGGGCCGAACAGCGCCAGCCCTTCCGCCGCGCTTTGGAGCGGGATCGTCGTCGATTGCTTCAGTTCCGTCAAAAAAACTCATTCCCCCTAAACCTATCCGCTACGGGATTGGACGTTCGACCTCGATAGATTGTTCCACTTCAAAAAGAACGGTTAACTTCACTTTACCATTCTCGGTTTGTTCATGCAAAATGTTTTCCGCTTTAATCGTCGCGTCTTTGCCCGCTTTCGCCAACAATTCGGCTCTCGCCTGCGCCAATCCGACCTCTTTCGCCTCGGACGGAGTCAATTTTTTGCCGATTTCCACGACTTCCAGCTCGTGCTCCTTCATCGTTCCGAAGGGCAGCTCCTTATTCCAGAGCCGGGCTTTCTCGATTGTCGAGCGAATTTGCGATTGCCCGAACGGCTCGCCGCCGTAACCCGAAATTTGCAACGCCCGGTTGCCGATAATCAGATAGTTTCGTTCGCGGGTCTCCCCGGTCAAATTCCTCGTTTTCGATTGCAGAGGCGACTCGATCCGGTATTCATGCCAGACGAGCCCCATCACCTTGCCTTTGGAGACGACATGCTTGCTGTTTTTCTCGTCGCCGAGAATACCCGAGATCAGAATGTCGCCTTTGCGCACCCGGTCGTTGCGCTCGACCTTCGGCCGGCCGTTCTCCGCCACGATGCGGGTCACGACCGCGTCCGCCTTGGCGACGAGATGCCGCGGGCCTTCCAGCGCCTTGTCTTCCGGCTTCGTCGATTCGACGACGGTAATCGTAATGGACGTGCCGCGCTTGTCCACGCCGACCCAGGCCGCCTCGGGCAATCGGAGCGCCAGCCGCTGCGACAGCGTAGCCGCGTCCCCGAGCCGGAACGACCATTGATAGCCGTAGATGCCTTCGGCTTTCGCCGCCTGGCGGATTTTCTCTTCCGGTATCGCCGAATTCCCTTCCACCTTCACGTCCCAGATCAGCGTGGACAGCACGAACAGCGCAAGAACGAACGCGGCCATGCCTACCGCGAACGTCTTGCGGCGCGCCAGCTTGGCCAGCCGGAACGGCAGGCCGTGCCTGGATATAATGCGGGTGCGGCAGCCGCTCTCCCTGAGCAGAGGACGCATTCGAAAAAAATCGGGAATCGATACCCCGAACGTCAGCTCTCGCGCCGGCGTAAACGAAATATGCCACAGATCGATTTTCTCTTTCGTCGCGGCGTTGACGAAGCGTTCGCTTCCTTCCCCGATCAGCTTGACCCATACGTAACCGCGCGCATACGCGACCCAATTCCCCTTCATCCTCGTTACCTCCCGGCTTAGGGCTCGTCCCGGCTTCGAACGGCCGGACGCCGACCGCGCAATAGGCGGAGAGCGTCCCGGACGCTCCCGGCTGCTCGCAAGACGGCAAAGCGCGCGACTTCGACGCTCAACCGGACGTTTTCCCTTTCGAATGCAATTGGACGCCCAAGATTTCCCCTTCCACGAACACTTCTTCCGCCCCGATGTTGCGAATGACCAAATCCCGGCCCGTCACCTCCATCTCCCCGCCGTCCATCGCCAGCTTAAGGGTATCCGGAGAGAAATGAACGATGCCGCGATGGTTTTCCACGGTCAACTGAAGGCCTCCGATCATCGTGATGCGCGGCAAGTCCAGCGCGACATCCTGCGGCAGATCGAGAATGGTCGCGGTCCATTTGCGCAGCTTCCGGCTTACACGCATCATTGAGCGGTCCTCCCTCCTATACGATAAACATATGCTCAGTCCCCCCCCTTTATGTAGCCGTCCGGGCTGCGCCGTTTTCAGAACACGCCGAAAGGGCCGACGCGCAAGCCGGAAGCTTGTTGCTTCCTGACTGCGAGTCGACCCTTGGCGGATACGCTTATTAATGACGATCAAAATTGGACTTTTTGAACTACCTCTCAGCGTCTGTAAGGCTTGCGGGCGCGCGGGCGGCCCAATATTTCCGACCAGAGCACGGCGCGCGCCAAATCCTCCCTGTCCAAGCCGGCGCCGGTTTCCCGGCCCGCCGCTCGCCAATTCGCCCTTTTGGACACGACGGTGCTTAGAACCGGGCTAACGAACTCCTCCGGCTCTTCCGACGAGGCCATACTCGGCGATTCATCCGCGAAATACGCTCTTCTCGCCGGCTCCGGCTCGCGCTCGATCCTTGCCGCCTGAGGCGGCTGAACAGGCCGTTCGGGACGTCTGCGAGCCTCTCCCCCGAAGTCCGGCATCCGATTCGTGGACCGTTTCTCGAGCGGAGATTTGCGAAAGAACAAAAAGTACGCAATCCCGATAATGACGATCACAAACTGAAAATTAGAGGTCAGGAACGTAATGAGCTGCTCCAAGGCGCTCCCTCCTTCCTGCTTGGCGCGGACGAATTACGACTTCTTCGGTCCGTCTCCGCCGAGCAAATCGCTCTGACCGCCGATGGAGCCTCTCATCTGCGTATCCGCTTCGATATTTTTGAGGTTCATGTAATCCATGACGCCGAGATTGCCGGATTTCAGCGCGGCTGCCATCGCGAGAGGAACTTCCGATTCCGCTTCGACGACCTTTGCCTGCATCTCGACGACGCGCGCCTTCATCTCCTGCTCGTGAGCGACGGCCATCGCGCGGCGCTCCTCCGCCTTCGCCTGGGCGATGCGCTTGTCGGCTTCGGCCTGCTCGGTCTGCAGATGAGCGCCGATATTTTTGCCGACATCCACGTCGGAGATGTCGATGGACAAAATTTCAAATGCCGTTCCCGCATCCAAGCCTTTGCTCAGAACCGTCTTCGAGATCAGATCGGGGTGCTCAAGCACGTCTTTGTGAGATTCCGACGCCCCGTTCGTACTGACGATCCCCTCGGCAACACGGGCAAGCACAGTCTCTTCCCCGGCGCCGCCGACGAGACGATCGATATTCGCTCGCACCGTAACTCTGGCGCGAACTTTGACTTCGATCCCGTTTTTCGCCACGGCGGATACGACAGGAGTTTCAATGACTTTCGGGTTAACGCTCATCTGTACCGCTTGCAGCACGTCCCGTCCGGCCAGGTCGATCGCTGCGGCCCGTTCGAACACAAGCGGAATATTGGCGCGTTGAGCCGCGATCAGCGCGTTGACGACGCGGTCAACGTTGCCCCCCGCAAGGTAGTGGCTTTCCAACTGATTGATATGCAGGCCGAGTCCGGCTTTCGACGCTTTGATCAACGGATTGACGATCCGGCTCGGTACGACGCGCCGCAACCGCATGGCCACGAGCGTAATAATGCTGATCCGCACTCCGGCGGCGAGCGCCGAAATCCACAGCATAAAAGGGAAAAAGCTCATGAACACCGAAACCGCGATCACGACGATGGCAATAATAACGAAAACTTGAATATCCGCACCGCTCATAACATACCTCCAACCGTTTTTTTTGTGAACCTTAACGAGGTGCTGAAAACCGGACTTTTTGAACTTTCATTGCAGCGGTTATTCAAAAAGCCCGCTATTGGCGTCAGACGTCCTTGTTTAAATTCGCCGCATTTCCCGGAATTTCCTTTACGACGATGCGAGTTCCGTCCACCGCCGTCACCTGGACCGCTCTGCCCGGCTCTACGAATTCGCCGGATGTAATAACGTCCAGCCTCTGGCCGCCGATTTCGGCGATTCCCGACGGGCGCAGCAGCGATACGGCCGTACCGGTCTGCCCGACCCAATGCTCGCGCGGCTGCTGGGAGACGAATCCTTTGTCCGCAGTAAGCGAATCCTTCAGAATGAACCGGTTCCACACGCCCCGCTTGCGGAATACGTACGCGAAGATGCCGACGACGACCGCCGCCGCGACGACCGCGATTCCGAGCATCCGCAGGGCGTTGCCCGTATCGTACGCCCCCATCGTGATGCCGACGATGACGGATATAGTACCGAGTATGCCCAAAATTCCGAAGCTTGGAACAAAAATCTCGAGTACGAGCAGGCCGATGCCGAGCAAGAACACGACCAGCGATTCCATTCCGGCGAAGCCTGCGATCGATTGCCCGAAGAAATACAGTCCGAAGGCGATCAGCCCGGTAATGCCTGGAGCCCCGAAGCCGGGAACGAGCAACTCGATGGCGATGCCCGCGATCCCGATAACCAGCAGCAGCAAGCTAAGGCCGGGAGAGGTGAGAAATTCCGACACGCGCTCCGCGAGGGATGGCTTGACTTCGACGATCGTTCGATCGGACAACCCTTTCCAAGCGACCACGTCTTCGACCGTGCTCGCCAGCTTGTCGGCGTACCCGACCTTGAACGCGTTTTCCGCGCTAAGCGAAATAATCTGCCCTCGCTCGCTCGTCTCCCCGATCTCCTCCATCTCGACGACCCGATTCGGATCGACCATGCCGATGGCGATGTTCGGATTGCGCCCGTTCATCTCGGCCGCCGAGCGCATCTGCTCGCTCCAGAACGAGACGAGCTTCGGATTTTCGACCGCGTTGCCCGCTCCGTCCACGATCATGGCGGCGCCGATCGTCGAGCCCGGAGCCATCGCGATGCCGCCGGCGTTCAGCGACAGATAAGCGCCGGCGGAGGCCGCTTTGCCCGTAACGAAGGCGACCGTCGGAACCGACGCTTCGCGAATGCGCTTGCCGATCTCTTCGGCGGTATCCAGTCGGCCGCCGGGCGTGTCGACGTCGAGAATGACGAGGGACGCCTTCGCTTCTTCGGCTTCGTTAAGCGCCCGCTCGAGGAACGAGGCCAGTCCGCTCTGCACCGTCTGCTGGACGGGAATGACGTACACGGAGCCTGCCGAAGGCGTCTCCGCCGCCCGGGCAACGCCGGATGCGATCCCTAGCAGTTGGAAGACGCCCAGCAGCGTCAGCGCGGCAAGCCCGATCCGCGCTCTCCACGGCATTCGAGCCTTCCGTAATGTCGTAACGCCCATACTTTTCCATCCTCCTTATCTGAATCAATCCAACATGCTCTGTATTACGATTCGACAACCGATACGTTTCATTCCTGCTAAAGAGGTTGTTCAAAAAGTCCGCTTTTGATCACGAAGTATTAAAAGCAAAAAGCACCCCCATTGCGGGAGTGCCTGTCTGTCATGTCCGGATTATTGCAGAGATTGCTGGACGATTGCGTTGACGAGCTTGCCGTCTGCAACGCCTTTCACCTTGGGCATAAGCGCGCCCATCAATTTCCCGAGGTCGGCTTTAGAAGAAGCACCGGTTTCTTGCATGGTCTGTACAACGATTGCTTTGATTTCTTCTTCTGTAAGCTGTCGCGGTAGATATTCGGAGATGATCTCAATTTCTGCCCTGACATTGCTTACGAGATCTTCCCGGCCGCCCTTCTCGAAGTCCAGCAGGGAATCGCGTCGTTGCTTGAGTTCACGGCTCAATATATTAAGCGTCTCGTTATCGTCAAGCGGCCGGCGCAGCTCGATTTCATGATTTTTGATCGATGCCCGAACCATGCGAATCGTCTGGAGACGAAATTTCTCCCCAGCCTTCATCGCCTGCTTCATGTCATCGTTCAATCGCTCCGCGAGATTCATGAGTGCGGATTCCTCCTAGTACTTCCGTTTACGCGCAGCTTCGGATTTCAGCTTCCGTTTCACGCTTGGCTTTTCGTAATGTTTACGTTTCTTCACTTCCGCGAGAACGCCATCTTTGGCAATGGAACGCTTGAAGCGGCGGAGTGCAGCGTCGATTGTTTCATTTTTTCGTACTTTTGTTTCGGCCACCTGTTTTCCCTCCCTCCGCAACAGACCCAACACGGTTATCAAACTATATTATATGTGATGAGGAAAGGCAGTGTCAACTTGGGCCGAGCAATAAATACGAAACGTTCGGCGCTAAGTTTTTCCTTCGCTCAAAACTCCGGATTATCGACCTTAACCTTGCCCCTGCGCGTTCAGCGGACCAAGCGTCTCCCCGCCGAGAATGTGCCAGTGGATATGGAATACCACCTGTCCGGAATCGCGTCCGCAGTTGTTGATCAGACGATAGCCGGATTGCTCGAGCCCGGCTTCTTTGGCGATATTTTGGGCGGACAGCAGCAAATGCCCGAGCAGCGCCTGGTCTTCGGGCCCGCAGTCGTTCATCGTGGCGATGTGCTTCTTGGGAATGACGAGCAGATGAACCGGAGCCTGCGGCTGAATGTCGTGAAAAGCGTAGACGAGATCGTCTTCGTACACTTTGCGGGAAGGAATCGTTCCTTCGACGATCTTGCAAAACAAACAATCCGACAATGGACGCACCCCTAACGATTTGGCATATGCATCCATCATACCGCATCGGCGCCCTTCCCGTCCAATGGACAGAGACCTGCGGCTGTCGCCGCAGGTCCCTGCCGCTCGTGCTTGCCGTTTTACCAGTAATACGGCAACAGGGAGATCGCCGCCAAACCGGCCAGCGGCAAAATCAGCCTGTTGAACCTGCGCGGACGGAAAGGGTAGAAGCCCCCTCCGAACGGCGGATAGAACGGCGGCGGGAAAAATCCGCGCATCGGCTCGACCGAGCCCGGAACGGCCAGGCACAGCCACTCGTCGTCCACATGCTCCACGATGCCGTCGTAGCAGAAGCCGTCCGCGGCCTGCACTTCGACATAGCGGTGCATATGGGATTCGCACGTCGCTTTGGTCACTTTCATTGCGACCGGCTTCGGCATCGGATGGCTTCCGTGATGCCCTTTGGGCGCGTACTCCTGCGCGGGTTTCGGCGCAGGCTTCGGAGCCGGTTGCGGCGTCGGCATTGCTTTTTCCATGAGCATTCTCTCCTTGGGCGCCTGTTTCCCCATCATCATATGCGAGCATGGGCGAATGGCTACAAGGAAACGTGTAAAATGGGCTCGGACGTCAACTCCGGCCGCTCAAGGCCGAAGCGAGCTCGCGAAGCTTCCCGGACGCTTGGAGAGCGTGCGGCTTCCACTCGCCCAGCGTCGTCATTTGGCGGAACCCGGCTTCGCCCGAAGGGGCGCGGAATCCTTTCAGCGCTTCTTCGATGTCTGCCGCGCCGTCCCGGACGTCCGTCAGAAAAGCGATTTCCGCGTCCGTCAGCGGAGCGCCGCTCTCGCCGATCGACTCCAGCGGGCTTGCCGCCCCGATGACGGCGTTGGCCGCCTCGAGAATCGGCTTGGACGCTTCCTCGCGGGATTGCCCAGACGCTGCGCTCTCGGCCTCGATAAACAGGGCGAGCGCTTCCGAGCCCGACAATCTGGCCTCGGCGATCTGCTTGGCGGCGCGTATTCTCTCCGCTTCCGTCTTCGCGACGAGGAAGCCTTCGGAGCCGTCGCGAAGACGTTCCGCGAACAGCTGCGCGTGCACGTAGCGCTCGGCGAGGCGCTGTCCGCGGTCGGTTTTGAGCGACTGCTCCTCCAGCATGTATTTCGAATACCCCAGTATGACCAGCGTCATCAGAACGACGATCGCGATCAGCATCCCGCCTATCGTGTACGAGATTTGCTTTTTGCTTTTGTTTTCGGCGTTGGCCGACATGGCTCATCCTCCTGCAGCTTTTTTGCTTCGACGGTTCAGGTTACCCGAACGACATGGCCTCCGTCGAAGAAATAGACGTACGTCTCCTTGACCGGCATGCCCGCGATTCCGCTCGCCGCTTCGGCGTACCGCTCCACTTGGAACCGGTGCTTCTCCGCCGCTTCGTTGGCATTCCGCCCTTTCAGCGCGTCCGTCTTATAGTCGACGAGCACGAGCCCGTCCTCCTCTTCGAACAAGCAGTCGATAACCCCTTGTATAATTACGGTTTCCCCCGCTTCCGGTTCCAGCACCCCGGGGTGGAGAGCGGCGGCGTCCAGCCCGTACGTGAACGGAACCTCGCGCCACACCCTGGCCGAACCGCGCATTCTTTCGTACAGCGAAGAGCCGCAGAACGCCGCCACGGAAGCCGCCTCGATGCCCGCTCTCTGCTCCGTCGACAAAATCCGCCTTTCAACGAGCCGGTCGAGCATCTCTTCGATTCGTCCGAGGGACGCGTCCCCGTCGAGCGGCAGATGCTGCATGACGAGATGGTACGCCGTTCCCCGTTCGGCCGGGGTCAGCTGCTTGGCGGACATGAACCGCGGACGGCGAAGCCGGAATGCGGCCGCGGACGGCTGCGGCTCCTCTTCTTCCGCCAGCCGCTCGCGCCATTCGTCGGGCACGACCTCCGACTCCTCCGCCGGGACGGGCGCAAAGGCCGGCAGCGCAGCTCCGTCGCGGCGAAGCTTCAGCGCCGTAATCGACGTTTTCGCCGCCACCTGCGACGCAGTCTCGTGCGGATAGCGCCAAGACAGCGCTCGATCGATTCGCTCGGCCAGACGGGAGGCTCCCGCTCCGACCGGCTCTCCGCTGACGACGGCGTTCCACAGCCGATCCTCGTCCGGGGCGGCCTCCTTCGCTTCGGACGTGCGCAGCGTATACGCCGAAGACGACTCGACGCGGAAGATCCATCTGTTCGAAGGATCGGCATGCCCGTCCGCCAGCACCGCCGCCGGACCGAGCCAGTCCAAATACTTGGCGGCCGCGGCGACCGCATGCGGAGGCAGGCCGTCCTCGGCCATCGCCGCCGTTTCGGCCCATTGCTCCCGCATCTTGGACGCGTCCTTGCTCGTTCCGATTAGATACAGCTTTTCCTTCGGCCGAGTCAGCGCCACGTACAGCACGCGCATCTCCTCGGCCAGCATCTCGGCCGCAAGCTTCCTGCGGATGGCCAGCTGCGGAAGCGTCGGATAGGTGACCCGGGTGTCGCGCTCGTACACCCGCGGGCCGAAACCGAGCTTCTTATGCTTCAGGAACGCTCCGTTCAAGTCCCGGCGGTTGAAATTACGGCCGAGCCCCGCCGCGAACACGACAGGAAATTCAAGCCCTTTGCTCCGGTGAATCGAGACGATCCGGACGACGTTCTCGCTCTCGCCGAGCGCTCTCGCCGCTCCCAGATCCGCTCCGGTATCGCGCATCCGGCCGAGAAACCGCAGGAAGCGGAACAGCCCGCGGAACCGGGAGGAGCGTTCGTACTGGATCGCGCGGTCGACGAGCGCCCGAAGGTTCGCCTGACGCTGCCCGCCCCCGGGCAAGCCGCCTACGAAGTCGTAGTAGCCGGTCTCCCTGTACAGCATCCACAGCAGATCGCCGAGCGGCTCCCTTCTGGCGAAATCGCGCCACTCCTCCAGCTTGCGCAGGAAATCCGCCAAGGCGCGCCGAACGTCCGGCCCCAGCAGCGCGGCCTCCTCGCCGCCCCGGGCGGCCTCTACAGCCGCCTCCCAGAACGGACTCCGCCTGCGCGCGAGTCGGATGCGCGCCAAGTCCTCGGCCGACAGGCCGCCGATCGGCGAACGCAGCACGCCCGCGAGCGGAATGTCCTGGCGCGGATTGTCGATGACGGACAGCAGCGACAGCACGGTGTCCACTTCGGTCGCTGCGAAGTATCCGGTCGCCAAATCCGCATACGCCGGAATGCCGGCCGCCTTCAGCTCCTCGATAATCGTCGGAGCCAGCGCGGATACCGCTCGCAGCAAAATGACGATGTCCCGATACTGCACCGGCCGGTGCAGCTTCGCTTTGGCGTCGTATACCGCGAACGGCGGCCGCCGTCCTTCCTCGCCGCCCGTTCCCATCAGCTTGCGGATCTCGTCTGCGATGCACCGCGCTTCGAGCTGCGCCGCTTCCAGATCCTCCGTCTCCTCGGAGCCGCCTTCTTCGGCGCCCGCCTCGTCTTCCGGCGCGCTTCCGGCTTCCGGCCCTGCCGACTGCCCCGGCGCCCCCTCCCCGTCTTCGCTCGTCCTCGATGCGGCTCTGTCCAGCAGGATCATCTCGACGGCATACGGATTCGGCCCGCCCGGTTCGACTTCGGGGTAGCCGTCGCTGTATTTCAGCTCCGCCTGTTCGTCGTAATCCATCTCCCCGACCGGCTCGCGCATGATGAGCCGGAAGACGTGGTTGGCCGCGCCGAGAATTTCCCTGCGGCTGCGGAAGTTGCGCGCCAGGTCGATGCGCAGCCCCGACTCGCCTTCCAGGCTTCCGGCGTCCGTCATCTCCGGTCCGTAAGACGCGTAAGTTCTGTACTTCTCCAGAAACAGCCCCGGCTCCGCCAGACGGAACCGATAGATGCTCTGCTTGACGTCGCCGACCATGAACACGTTGCCGGGATCGCTCCTGGCGATCAGCGACACGATCGCTTCCTGAACCTCGTTCGTGTCCTGGTACTCGTCGAGGTAGATTTCCGCGAACCGGTCGCGGAAGCCGAGCGCCGCAAGCGAAGGAGCGCTGTTGGCCGGGGTGGAGGAAGCGTCGCGCAAAATGCGCAGCGCGTAATGCTCCAGATCCCCGAAATCCAGCAGCCCTTTGGCCCGCTTCGCCTGCTCGTAGCGCTCCCCGAACCGAATCGCCAGCTCGGCCAGGCTCTCCATCTCCGGAGCCAGCTCGCGCAGCTCCTCGGCGTATTGCTCCGGCGTGCGGACGAGCCACTCCTCGGCCAGCTTGCCGGCCGCTTTCTTCGCCGCATCCCGCAGCGATTTGACTCGCTCGATCAGCGCCGGGTCGTACTCGTCGCCTTTGCACGCCTTCAGCCTGCCGAACCGAATGCCGGCTACCGCGGCCTGCCACGCTTCCCACGAGTCGGACGCGAACGCCGCCGACGCTTGCTCCAGGCCGTCGATGTCGGCGAAGAGCGTCTCGATGTACGGCTCCGGCCCTCCCGGCTCATGCGCGACCCTAAGCGCGACGCGCAGCAGCTGCAGCGCGCCCTGAAGCAGCAGCGCGGCATCGTCGCGCAGGCTATTGACCCAGAGCGAGCCGAGCAGCTCCTCCGCGTCCGCAGCTCGGAACCGCGCAGCGGTCTCGCGCAGCCAATGCTCCGGCCACGGGTGGCTTCCCGCGAATTCATGCAGCTCGAGCACGAGCCGATGAAGCGGCTCGTCGCTGCGCTCGCCGCCGAACCGGTCGGCAAGCGCGGCCATTTCGCCGTCCCCGCCCTCGGCCGCGTACCGCTCTTCGAACAGCTCGTCGAGCGTATCCAACCGCAGCAGTCCCGCCTCGGTGTCGTTCGCCATCCGGAAGCCCGGATCGAGCTCGATGAGCGGCGCGTAGCGCTCCACCACTTCCAGGCAGAACGAATGCAGCGTCGTCACCGAAGCCCGCGGCAGCAGCGCGATCTGCCGTCGCAGATGCTTCGAGTCCGGATTCCGCTCCAGCGCGTCCTCGAGCGCATGGCGAATCCGTTCCTTCATTTCCGCAGCTGCCGCTTTCGTGAACGTCGCGACGAGCATCGCGTCCACGTCCAGCGGGCGGCTCTCGTCGGCGATGCGCGAAATGATCCTTTCGACGAGCACCGCGGTTTTGCCCGAGCCGGCGGCGGCGGCCACGAGCAGATTCGAGCCTTCCGCCGCGATCGCCGCCCACTGCTCGCCCGTCCAACGGCTGTCTTCCGGCTTCGCCGGCCATCGTTGCCCTTGCTTCACAGCGGTTCGTCCCTCCTTGCTTCAAGCGCGAGGCGTCTCCACAGCTGCTCGCGGTCGGCCGCCTTGCTTAAAGTCTGATACCCGTTGCCCTCGACCTGGCTGTCGAAATGGCATACGGGGCGATAGTCGCAGAACGCGCATGGGCTGCGCTTGTCCATCCGGTAAGGCGCGATCGCCACGTCTCCGTCCGCGATCCGCTTGCCGATCCGGCGAATTTGCGAGCGGACCGAGCCCCGCAGCACTTCCCATTCGCTCTCGCTCGCCACTTGGGAGCGCGCCGAGAACGTGCCGTCCTTCTTGAATTCGACCGGAACGACGGCCGACTTGCCCGCATCGGCCAGCGTCTCGTCCATCAGCTTGACCGACTCGCCGTCGGCCAGCAGCAGCCCCTGCATCCGGTACTGCTTGAACAAGGCGTTCCTGGCCTCCTCCGGGGACAGCCCGTTCGCCGTATTAAGCAGCGGATTTTGCACGTGAAAATAAAGCACGCCCGCCGGCTTCGCCGGACGGCCCAGCCAATGCGGGGCATGCGTTACGACGACGTCGAGGTAGGTGAGCATCTGCAGCGACAGTCCGTGCGCCACCTCGTCCAGCTTCAGCTTCGTCGCGCTGGACTTGTAATCCAGAATGCGCAGCAAGAGGCCCGCCGAAGATTCGGCTGCGTCCACGCGGTCGATCTTCCCGACGATGTCCATCCAGCGCGACGAGTCCAGCGGGAGCGACAGCGCGGGCAGCAGGCCGTCCGGTCCGAAGCTCAGCTCCAGCCCCACCGGCTTGAACGCCGACAACGCCGCATGCTCTCCCAGCATCGCGGAAGCCTTCGTCACGATATCCCGCAGCTTGCGCGCCATCACTTGATGACGATGAGAGGACAGCAAAATTTGCGATTGCACGCGCGGCAGCAGCCTGTCCACCGCGGCGGCCGCCTCGAGCTGCCATCTGGACGCGTCCATTCCGGCCGGGCCTTCGGCAAACAGCTTCTCGGTCGTCTGCCGCAGCGCCGCATGAAACAGCTGCCCGATGTCGGGCGATTCGACCCGGTACAGGCGCCGCTCCTGCAAGCGCAGCCCATGTACGGCGAAATGCTGGAACGGGCAGGCGATAAACCGCTCCATCCTCGACACGCTGGCGAGCAGCCGGTCCCCGTACAGCAGCCGGCTCGTCTCCGGCGACAGCGGCTTCTCTTCGTTCGTATAGCTCAAGGAACCGATCAGCGAACGCAGCCTAGGCTTCCATTCTTCGCGTCCCAGCAGCCAGTCGTAGACCGCCCACCAGCCCGGCGCCATCGCCTCGCCCTGACGCCAGCTTCGCAGCCGGTTAAGCAGATGGGTCATCGCCCTTCCCGGCTGGGCGGCGTAAGCGAGCTGTTCTTCCTCCGGCTGCGTTCCTTGCGGTTCGGCCGCGACGGCCTGCACCGGGATGCCCGGGAACCGCTTGCGCAGCTTGCCGATCCATTGCGACGGCAGCAGAGTCTGCCCTTCCTCGTTCGCGATCGGGTAACTGATCCACAGGTGGCGCGACGGCGTCGTCAACGTCAAATAAGCCAGAAACTCCTCGTCGAGCAGCCGCCTCCTGGCGCCCGGAGCAAGCTTAAGCCCCGCCGACGCCAGCCTGTCCCGCTCTTCTTCCGCAAGCAGACCGTTCTCGGGAATGCGCATCGGCAGGACGCCGTCGCTGGCGCCGAGCAAGTAAACGATCCGGACGCGGTCCGATCTCGTCCGCTCGGGACTGCCGATCAGCACGCCGTCGAGCGACGGCGGCACGGCGCCCAGCTTCAACTCCTCCAGCCCGGAGTCGACCATGCCCGCGAACAGTTCCAGATCCGGCGGCTGCTCGCCCATCAACTCGACCAGTTGATCGAGCAAATAGACGACGCCGTCCCACAGCGGACGATGAACCGCCATCCGGTCTGGACGTCCCGCAAGCTCGTCCTCTTTCGTCCAGCTCTCGAGGCGATCCGCCGCTCCCGTCTCTTCCAGGAACAGATAGACGGCTTCGCACAGCTCCCTGACCGAACCCGACGCCTTCAGCCGCCCTTCGAGCGCCAGCAGCGGCTTCAGCAGAGCGTCGCGCACTTCCCGCAGCGCCCCCATCTCCCGCTCAGCCGCGGAACCGGGCTCCGACTCCTCCTCGATATCTCCGCCGTAAAGCGGGTACCACGCTTGTTCCGCATGCCAGCGCCAGCCGTCGATTCCCGCGGCCAGCGCGTAATTTTCCAGCCGGTCGACCTCGTCTCTCGTCACTCTTCGCTCCGGCGTGTCCAGCAGATCCGTCTTCGCGCAGCGGAACACCGCTTCCGCCTTCCACCCCCCGGTCACGCACTCGAGCGCCGAGCGGACGAATTCGACGAACGGATGATGCGAGACGCCCGCCTTGCCGTCCAGGAAGTGCGGAATGCCGTAATCGTTCAGCACCGCCTCCAGCAAGTCGGCGTAATCGTCGAGCTTGCGCGCGAAGACGGCCATATCCCGCCAGCGTCCGCCTTCTTCCCGGACTCTGCGCAGCATGTCCCGGGCGACGGCTTCCGCCTCCGTCCGACGATTGGCCGCCTCGTGCAGCGACAGCCCGCAGCTCGGGTGCTCCGGCCGCAGAATGTCCGGCTCTCCGCCCCAGCGCTTCCGGTTCTCCCAGTTCCGCTCCAGGAAAGCGAGCATCGGGTTGTCGCGGAAACGGGGCGACACTTCCGGCTCCAGCACGGTCGGCGCTTCCAATGCAACGCCCGACGCCTGGGCCAGCTCGCACAGCTGAGCGGAAGTTTCCGCCGTCGGATGGAACAGATCCAGCTCGTCCGGCCTCTCTCCCGCCCCGTACGGGCGATCGACGCAGAGCGCGACGCTGACCCGCTCCGCCTTGGCCAGCAGCGCCTCGATAACCGCGAATTCGCCTGGAGTAAACCCGTTAAAGCCGTCCATCCAGATTTCGGCTCCCGACAGCAGCGCCGAATGCTCCGCTCCCTCGGCAAGCCAGCCCAGCATATCCTCTCCGTCCAGCCAATGCCCGGACAGCTCCCGCTCCATGTCGCCGTAGATCAGAGACAAGTCGTGCAGCTTGTCCGAGAGCATCTCGCCTTCCTTCGCTCCGCTCGCGCCGCGCGCCGCGGCTGCGGCATGGCCGGCCAGCTTTGCGCCGTCGATGCCGTAGCGCTTCATCTCCGTCAGCAGCTCGTTGATGCCGGCGATCAGCCCGGACTCCCCTTTGCCGCCGCGGAACAGTCTCAAACTCTCTCTTCTTGCCTCGAGCACTTTATGTAGAAGCATCGCTTTGCCGTTATCGTGAATCGGCACGACCGCCGAGCCGCCCGTCTCCTGCATGACGCGGAACGCCAGCCTTCGGAAGCTGAGCACCTGCGCCCTCATAAACCCGCTTAAGCCCGGCGTCGTCGCCATCGCGTATTCCGCCTGGAAGGTCGCCTGCTCGGGCACGAGCAAAATCAGCGGCGCTCCGAGCGGAGCTTCCCTCAGCCTGCTCCTGATCTCGTCCAGGCACAGGCGGGTCTTGCCGCTCCCGGAGCGCCCCGTAATCAGCCGTAACGTCATGCGTTTCCCTCCGCTTTCTATCTAAATCCGATTCATCCTCTATCTCGTTGAGTATTGTAACATATTTGAGAAATCGAGGAGTAAACCCAAAAGTTATTAAGTTTTGTTCCCTTGGACTAGGGCGTGTATTCAAACTATCGAACAAGCCAATTATAGTATGAGAAGAAGATACGAACTACGTGACGATCAATGGGAACGACTGAAGGACTTGTTGCCGCCGGAACGAAGGCTGCAATGCAGACGACCGGCAATTGATAATCGTAAGATGCTGAACGCCATGCGCTAGGTGATCCATTCGGGTGCGCCATGGAGAAACTTGCCAGAATACTACGGTCCGTGGAACAGGTCTACACCCGATTTCGTCGATGGGAGAAAGCGCATTCCGTCATTCCAAGCAAGAAGGATCGAACGACTCAACGGATTGGTGGTTATGTCAAGAACGCTATCTGGTGGAATGCCTCTTTAACAAAACCGTCGGCTAGCAACTCGCTACGATAAATTGGCTTGTACTTTCGTTGCCCTCTTAAAGATGGCTTCTTCCATGATCTCGTTAGCATGAGGTTTGCATACACGCCCTAGGGGATCCTCTTGGAATCGCGTAACGTTCGCAGCTCTATACGGGAGTGGACCAACTATAATGAGCGACATGAAGTGTTCGCGACTTCCGTTCCGCTCAAATGGCAATATAGCTAGGAACGTCCCTATAAAGGTGACACCATCAAATCGGAAAGAAGGCTCTATCTTCTATATTACAATGGCGAAAATGCAGCCGAGGATGAACAGAAGTTGACCCGGCAATTGCTCGTCTTTCAGAAAGAACTACAAGAAGGCAGCCGCAAACCGGAGCATGCCAAGCAGTACGAGAAATACTTCCACGTTCACGAAACACCGGTACGTGGGAGTAAAGTTGTGGCGAAACAATCCGCAATTATTGAAGCTAAGAAAAACTATGGCTTTTTCGCATTGATTAGCAACGAAGTTAAGGATCCGATTGAAGCTTTGAATACATATCGAAACAAAGATTTGGTCTATCAGCTCGATGGCATTGAATGTTTTGGTCGCCCCGGTCGCGATCTGCACGTTGTTGAGGTCACAACTTCGCAACAAGAGCTATTTCAGAAATTAGGCGTAATGCCGCCCTCCTCGTTATGAGTGGGCGGGAATGCAGGTAATAACTCATTACTTTTCACCATGATCATTCCATTTTCTTAAAAAATGTTGGAGCAGTTTCTTTCTTGCTCTGGCTAAGCGCTGAGTCACGATTTGTTCCCCGAGGCGCAGTTCACTGCAAATTTCCTTGTATGACTTATCTTCTAAATAAAACATTATCAATAATATTTTGTGTTCCGGCTTCAGTTCTTGAATTGCTTCATACAGTATTTCATTACGCAGTTTGTTTTCAACTTCGTCGGCAACCGCAGTGTTTTGCTCTATGATAGTAACGTTTTCTGCATCAATTTCCTGATGGCCTTTTTTATATTTTCTTAACCAATCGAGTGCTGTATGACGTGCAATTTGTCTAACCCATGATGCAAGGTTAGATGCGTGAGCAGTTTTGGGTCCTTGGATTGTTACTTTTATAAATGATTCTTGTATGATGTCTTCTGTAGCAGAATGATCGCGTGTAATAAAAAGTATCTCTCTGTACACGAATCTGTAAAAGGATCCGTAAATTTTTTCCTGAACCTCTGCATCCAATTCCTCTATGTTGATTCGTAGTAGGGAAAGCCACTGTTCCATACAATTACCTCATCTATGACATTTATAAAGAGGGGGTTACTGCACAGGATATCAAAAGTAAATCCCCTCCCAATATCCTAACATACTCCTTTTTCATTAGGCAATAAAATACAAAAATGTTAAAATTTAATGATTAAAAATTTATCGTTATTCAAATGCCGGAAATAAAAAACAGCAAGCGAGTGGGGCAACTCGCTTGCAGGTAAGAATAGATCTAGAAGGGAGTGATTTACTCGCCATTATGATCATAATTGAATGCGAGCGTCGGTTATTTGGTATTCAATAAACGGAAAATCAATTTTTTGTCTAATAAAATCTTCAACCGATTTATTGTCCTGATGTATCGTGATGTTTATTTTGTTTTCTATTTCATCTATAGCTATAACCTGTACTGGTTGATTTTCAGTAAGTGATTTTATTTGCTCGTATACATCATTCAATTCTTTATAAGAATATTCAACGTAATGAACCTTTATTTTCGAGATATCAATATTTAGTTCTGTTGGAGCAACCCCCGTTACCAAGTTAATATTCAGAACTCCG
>NZ_JBEPYQ010000118.1:0-20278 GCF_041641335.1 Cohnella sp.
CCCTCCGATGCTATACGATCCTGAAATTTGGAATGGATAAACCCGTCACAGGGTCATTTCAGGACCGTATGAGGCAGTCTCCAGGAGATAGATGCCCACCTTTTTTCATCGATAATCTTGTACGCCCAACTTATGCAAGGAGAACGGAGGGCGATGTTCTAAAGAATCGGTTATCGTCTCTCGAATAGTGGCCCAAACGGAGGACGATGTTCTAAAGAATCGGTTATCGTCTCCCGAATAGTGCTCAAACGGAGGGCGATGTGCTAAAGAATCGGTTATCGTCTCCCCAATCGCGCACAAACGAAGATTGTTGCTCGAAAGAATCGCACATTGGCATACGGGGGAAGGCCATGACGAATAGCCTTTTTACTCCCAAGAGCCTAGCGGAGTTGATGTAAGTCAATTGGTCAGCCGTAGAAAAAAAAGCGAACCACCCACGGAATTATTTCTTCGCAAGTGAGCCGCTCTTCCATCGTTTTTACGCTGCTTTCTGTACCTGTAAACTTACCGCCAACGCCCGGCAGAAGTCGGAGGTTCCGGTTGGGTCGCTCATTAGCGAAAGAAGCCGCTCCCCTTGCGAATAGATGCCGACACTCCGCTGATGATATCGACCGCCATTAGTAATGCTTCGGACCAGTATCCGAACGCGAACGTAATAAAAGCGCCGAAGATACCAGCGCCCGTGTTGACGATATGTTGATCGTTCATTTGACCGCCCCCCCCCAATTAAATAGGCCCCGCTTAGGTTGCGGAGCCCTCGTATGTCTCGCCGGTGATCGTCTCGTATTGCGCGGTGCTGATCTTACCGGCCACTACAAATTTGCCGACGTCAGAATCACTGTAGCGCCCGGCGTCGTACTGGCGCTTGACCGTTGCGTACCAGTCCATCTAAAGCACCCCCTTGTCGATGAGTTCGAGCAGCAGCGCGGCCTGTTCGGTCTCCGCTTTGTCGAGCCGGATTTGCGTGTCAACGAGTTCCAGCGCGAGCAGGGTAGATTCGTCTTCGAGTTGGACTATTCGGTCTTCCGGCCGTTGGTACTCCTGTTGCCCGGAAGGTTCAGGTGGTGCATAATCCCATTCAGTCCCGTCCTCTTCTACGCAGTATTGTTTCCCATCCCGTTCTATCAATTTAGCCATTTTAAATTGCCCCTCCCTACCTGATTATCCTAAGTACGAAACCTGTCGCTCCTGCTGCTGCTTGGGCAACCCCCGATGGGAGGGTACTGCCTGCGCTTCCTGCGACTCCAGGGGTGACAGAAATCGTAGGCGTAATACTTCCCCCAGACACTACGACCAGTCCACCAGCACCGCCTCCACCAGAACCCGCGTATGTGCTAGCTCCTGCTGGCGGCAAATTGCCGTTTAGCCCGTCAGCCCTTATAGCTCCCGCTCCTGCGATACTCTTTGCGATAAGGACGATAGCACCACCACCAGCACCGCCGCCGCCACCTATATAGTTATTGGCTGGCCAACCGCCACCACCGCCGCCGCCGCCACCTCTGAAGCCAGCTATATCGCTTAACAAGCTGTTTTGATTCACCAAAGTCGCATCGATACCCGTACCTCCTGTGGCGTGCGTTAACGGGCTTGTGAATCCTCCCGCACCTCCAAAACCAGTACCGCCACCACCAGCACCGCCGTTTGTCCCGACTGTACCAGCACCGCCGCCGCCACCGCCTGGACTTCTACCGGCAGTTCCTCCAGAGCCGTTCCCCCCTGCCCCAGAGCTGCCTGACCCGCCATTACCGCCTTTACCGCTTGCGGAAAGAGTCCCGTTAATCGTCGCAGTACCTTCCACAAGGATTATCAAGTACGACCCTACAGGCGAGATCGTCACTCCTGCAGGTATGTTCAAGCTTGAGAATCGATGTATCTTTGAAGCGAGAGAGGCGTTCGAGCTAGGATTATAATCACCGTCTACACCGTTATTGAAAATGTCTAATTGAGACAACCAGTCAGGGTAACTAGCACCCACCTCTATCCACCCCGTTCCATCGTTATATTCAAGGTGCCCTGCATTAATCCTCAGAGGCACTCCGCCCGTAAACTTATCAATCGCCTGCTTTGTCCGTTGCGGCGTCATAAACTTATTGGTTGCCGTCCCGGCCTCAGCTTCGGACTGCGTGGCCGTTCCGTAGTTGTCGACGCTGCCGAGACCGGCCTGCGCCTTGGTGATCGAGTCCAGACGCGCTATGTCGTCGCTCGCAGCAGGCGCGGCTACTTTCGCCCGACCGGCAGCGTCACGGATAATAAGACGGCTTGCGGTGGCTGAGTTGGTTGCGCCGTGAACATTGGTCGCGTTAACGTGAGCGTCAAGCTCCGTCTGCGTCGCCGGATCAAACGATAGCTTGGCGGGAGTGATCGATCCATCCGGTATGTCGACGTCGATTCCTTGAATCGCTTCGTGCAGCTCCGTTATTGCGCCCGCTGCCGTCTTGGCCGTCGTTGGAACCGCCGATAAATCACCTAACGCGGAATCGATCATATCCATATTGTCGTTAATAACGGATATGTCCGCTGTTTCGCTTGCTAACGGTTTCTTCAGACGGATATACGGTGTGATTTCAGGCATCTGCTTCAACTCCTTGTCTCCATTAATTGTCCTTTCATCTATTGGTGGCAATCGTACGACAAGCGGATAGTGCCTTTAACGAAATCCAGCGCTCACTCAATAAACGCAAAAAAGCGGCTCACCTGCGGACTTCCGCCGACACCAGACCGGTAGAGAATCCGCAGATGAGCCGCTCGTTTATCTTACTTCCGCGCAAGAACAATCGTATTCAGCCACGTTAGCTCCGAAATGGTAAGGGTACCCTTCTCCGCCGATTGACGGTGGTATCCGATAGTCCGACGCGCTGGTTCTCGGTAGGGATATTCTTATGTCCGTCATAACGCACGCGATATTAACGGAGATAAGCTACATAGTCACGGATCATGGTGTTCGGGACTTCACCTTTTCTCGCGCAATCCCTCCGCCCTCTTGGCGCTTATAACGAGCGAAAGCGCTTGTTCAAGTGGAATATCCGGGAAACTCTTTACGACGCGCTGACCGGCCTGTACGCCTTTCACGCTTCTTTAACGACACAAAAAGACCTCCATAACGGTTTAGTCGCGGACTAAATATCGTAATAGAGGCCGTAATCCACAACCCACAATCGCCAAACTCGGGGTTGTTAACGTTCATCAAACGGGATTGATAACACGCAGTTTCCGATTAACAATCCGCAATCCTCGTGCTTGTTTCCGTATCGGCGACCGATTAAATCACCGAGTAGGCAGACGGGCTGAAAACGTTGAATCAGCAAGGCTCAGCAGCAGGATTGCCCGCTTCCGTAGCCGTTCTGAAGCTCGAGCCGCAGCCGCAAGTGGCGGTGGCGTTCGGATTGTGGATGGTGAAGCCGCCGCCCATGGCGGATTCCTTCCAGTCGATCTCCAGGCCGCGCAGGTACTTCATGCTGTCGCTGTCGACGACAACCTTTACGCCGCGAACTTCCAATTCGCTGTCGCCTTCATGAACTTCGTCGTCGAAGCCCATGCCGTATGAGAAGCCGCTGCATCCGCCTTCCTGTACTCCAATGCGCAGAAACAAATTCGGAATTTCTTCCGCGGCAAGCATTTCTTGTATTTTCTCCGTAGCCGATTCGCTGATGTTCACCATTGTCGGTTCCCCTCCTTAAGTGCTACCGTTCTCCTCTACAGTATACTCCAGAGAACTCTAAGCCTCAAGAGAGGTATCGCCCGCCGTCTGCTGAGCGATCGCCTTCAGCTCGATGCGGCAGCGGAATTGCCCTTTCTCGTTCAGCAGAAAGTCGGCCAATCGGCGAAAGACGAGCGCAAGCTCCTGGCCGCCGGATTCGGTGTCCAGCGTATAGCGGAATTGGTCGGCGGACAAGCCGCGAGCTCCCCCCTTCTCGGCCGAGAGCGCTCCCGTCGCCTGCATCCTCTTCCATTCCTTCGAAGGGTCGAACTTATCCGATTTGCGCACAATCTGCTCGTAAATGCGCTGTTTCTTGAGCCACATATAATATTGAATCGGATTGTTCAAATTCCAGGCTTGGCTTAAATCCTTGATCGTATAAGCCGCCCGGTACTGTTGCAGCGTTTGAATCTTCTCGGCTTCGTCCATCTTCTCCAGTTCGCTGAGTGGCAAAATGTCCGGTTTCAGTCTAATACACCGCCTCGTTCGATATTTTCATTTCTACATTAACCATAATTTTCTTATTATTCAAGTTGATTCCCTCTTTTGCCAAGGTTTATACGTTTTCTATTTCCAGTTGCCGTAAGGGGGGTTCGGGTTTATAATGTTTACAGGTTGTTCACATTTGGCTTTATTTGATTTTTTGGAAAGTTCTTTTTTTCACAAATAGTCGATTTTTCTGTCGCGCTATTTGGTATACCATTACGGCTGGAGGCGTATGCCATGACTCTCGTTACGACGCACCCTGACCGCCAAATGGCGGAAATCGCCGACAAAGTCCGGAACGGCGAACGCTTGTCTCTCGAAGACGGGGTATTTCTCTATCGTTCCGACGACTTGCTGACGATCGGGCAATTGGCCAACGAGGTAAACTTAAGAAAAAACGGCAAAAAGGTTTATTTCATCGAGAACATGAGCCTTTATTTTACGAACGTATGCGAAGAGCGCTGCGCATTCTGCAACTTCCGCAAAGACGAGGGACAGGAAGGCGCCTATACGCTTTCTCCTCAGGAAATGATCGATTACGTCGAGCAGCACATTCATCCCGGCGTTCGCGAGTTCCATATCGTCGGAGGACACAATCGCAACGTTCCGTTCGAATATTATGTCGAATCCCTGCGGGTGCTCAAAGCGAAGTACCCTGACGTCACGCTTAAAGCCTACACCGCCGCGGAAATCGACTTCTTCTCCCGCCACTCCGGTCTTACTTACCGGGAAGTGCTCGAACGCTTGATAGAAGCCGGCCTGGAGACGCTGACCGGTGGCGGCGCGGAGATTTTATCGGACCACTACCGTAAAAAAATGCGCGTTCACAAAGCGAACATCGAGCAGTATTTGGAGGTTCACCGGACGGCTCACAACCTCGGTCTCCGCACGCATACGACGATGCTGTACGGCTCCGTGGAGACGCTCGAAGAACGCGTGCAGCATATGATTCACATTCGCGATCTGCAAGACGAGACGAACGGCTTCCAGGTGTTCATCCCCCTCTCCCTGCAGCCGATCAGCCCGAAAGCGAGCATTCGCCGCAGAAACTCGGCTTACGACGATCTCAAGGCGATCGCGATCAGCCGGCTGATGCTTGACAATATTCAACATATTAAAGCCTATTTCATCAATATCGGCACGCAGCTCACGCAGATCGCCCTCACGATGGGGGCCTCCGACGCGCACGGCACGATCGTGAAAGAGAAGATCAGCCACGCGGCGGGCGCGCTGACTCCGGCCGGCATTACCCGGGAAGACCTGGTGTGGCTCATTAAAGGAGCCGGACGAATTCCGGTGGAACGCGATACGTTCTACAACGAAATGAAAATATACGAGTAATTCGGAGTTCCCCGTCGGGTAGACGGGGACTCTTCTGTGTCATACTAAGGCTAACCGACATCAAAGGAGATCAAGTATGAGCAAGGTCGTTATTTTAGGCGGCGGGTACGGAGGAATGATGGTCGTTCAGGAGCTTCTGGAGCATATTCCCGACGACAAGCAGCTCGTTCTCGTCGAACGCATGCCCTATCAAGGCTTGAAAACGGAGTATTACGCGCTCGCGGCAGGCACGGTGTCCGACCTGGAAATCCGCGTCAATTATCCCGTTCATCCGCAACTGCAAATGGTTTACGGCAATATTACCGATATCGATCTCGAAAATAAAATCGTGCGCGTCGCCAACCAGGAGCCGATTTCGTACGATTCGCTCGTCATCGCGCTCGGCTGCACGGACAACTACCACGGCATTCCGGGCGCGCCCGATTACACCTGCAGCATCCAGTCCCTGTCGGCAACCCGCCGCACATTCCAGCAGATCAACGACATTCGGCCATACGGCCAACTGACGATCGTGGGCGGAGGACTGAGCGGCGTCGAAGTGGCGGCCGAATTGCGCGAGAGCCGTTCGGACATCAACATCCGCATTCTCGATCGCGGCAACAGCGTCATGTCCGCTTTT
This sequence comes from Cohnella sp., assembly GCF_041641335.1. Classification (NCBI taxonomy): domain Bacteria; kingdom Bacillati; phylum Bacillota; class Bacilli; order Caryophanales; family Paenibacillaceae; genus Cohnella; species Cohnella sp. Next base: position 6,144 of record NZ_JBEPYQ010000118.1, read on the forward strand.
CCCGGCAAGCTGCAGGAATACGTCGCCTCCTGGTTCCGCCAGCACGACGTGGAGATGCGTTCGCACATCAGCATCACGTCGCTTGAGCAAGGCGTCATCCATAACGGCGGCTTGGAATCGATTCTAACCGACGTTACCGTCTGGACCGCGGGCATTCAGCCAGTTCCGCTCGTCCAGCGCATGGAGCTGCCCAAAGACCCTCAAGGCCGTCTCGTCGTGAACGAATACCACGAGCTGCCCGACTACGCCCACGTCTACGTCATCGGCGACTGCTCCAGCCAGCCGTTCTCCCCGAGCGCGCAGCTTGCCGGAGCGCAAGGCAAACAAGTGTCCGAAGTGATCCGTACCCGTTGGCAGGGCAGAGATCCGAGACTGGGCCGCATCAAGCTGAAAGGCGTGCTGGGCTCGCTCGGCAAGAAGGCCGGCTTCGGCCTGATGGGGGCGACGCCGCTGCTCGGCCGCATCCCGCGGATGCTGAAGAGCGGAGTGCTGTGGAAGAGCAAGCGCCACTTCGGCTGATCGCCCGTTCCGTCACAGATCGTCCAGCAGCTTGTCTAAGGCGTTCCGTTCTTCCTCTTGCCGACGGATGGCCTCCAGCACGAGCTCGTACAGCTGCTCGGCCGTCTCGGCGACGACGCTCTCGCCGTTCACCAGCGCATAAGGCGACAGGAAGCATTCCCCGCAATTGCCGAGGCAGCCGTATTCGATCACTTCGACTTCGATGTCCGGCAGTTGTTCGAGCTTCCTAAGCGCCTCGTCCGTTCCGTGGTGAGCGTTGCTCACGCAAAACTCCACGACGTTCATAAACTTTTCATTTCCTTTCTTTATGGCAAAAATGCTAAACCTGGTCTGTTTGAAAATGATTCTTTTTGTACTATAATAGGACTATGAAAGGAGTGGATGATCATGAGTACAAATGCTCCAAGCATTTACGACGAAGTAAGCGATGTTCTTGACAAGCTGCGTCCGTTCTTGCAACGCGACGGAGGAGACGTCGAACTCGTCGACATCGAAGACGGCATCGTCAAGCTGCGTCTGATGGGCGCTTGCGGCAGCTGCCCAAGCTCCACGATCACGCTCAAAGCGGGGATCGAGCGCGCGTTGCTGGAAGAAGTAGAAGGCATTCAGGAAGTCGTTCAAGTGTTCTGATTTTCCTTCATTGGAAGCGTAGAAGGTCCTGCCGATCCGGCAGGACCTTTTGTCATCGCTTCAGCATCGTGCGAATCGGGTCCAGCCCGCCCGACACGTCGATCGTATTGCCCGTGATGAAGTCCGATTCCGGCATGCACAGGAAAGCGATCATGCGCGCGACGTCCTCTCCGCTCCCCGGCCTTCCGCGGGGCGACTCCTCGTCCATCAGTCCGACGACGTCCGCGATGCTCTTCTCCTTGTTCTCGCCCCGGATATCCCCCGGGCAGATCATGTTCACCGTAATTCCGCTGGCCGCTTCTTCCACCGCAAGCGTTTTCGTGAACGATACGAGGCCGACTTTGGCCGCCGCATAGACGGCCCTGTGAGGCCAGGATCTCGCTTCCGAAGCGTGGCCGAAGCCGAAATGAATGATTCTCCCCCATTGCCGCGCCCGCATGCCCGGAAGGACGCGATGATCCATCAGCATCGTGCCGACGAGGTTGCCGTTCATCAAATAATGGATGTCGTCCGTCGAATAGTCCGCGAACAGGCGGCGCTCCCGGATAAAAGGGCCGGCGTTGTTAACGAGAATGTCGATTCCTCCGAATATCTTCTCCACTTCGGATACGAGCCGCTCCGAATCGCCCTCGACCGCGATATTTGCTTGAATCGCGTACGCCTTGCGGCCCAGAGCCCCGATCTCTTCGACGAGCCGCTCGGCCTCGTCACGGCTGTTCACATAATTGATCGCCACGTCGCATCCATGCGCGGCCAGCTCCAGGGCGGTGCGTCGTCCCAGTCCTTTGGCGCTGCCCGTGATCAGCGCGGTTTTGCTCAACAGCTTCAAGCGGTTCCCCTCCGTCTCGTCGTAGGCTTACTCGATGCGGCGCAGATAGGCGCACCCATAACGAAAAGCGATATGCAGCGAGCCTTGAACCATGGCCCATCCTTGATCCAAATCCTCCATGTTGGTGCCGAGATTTTCAAGCGTTCTGCGCGCCCCGTTGTTCGCCAGGCTCTGGGAGAGATCGTCCTTCAGCTCCGCGTTCATCTGGTGAATCTCGATGTTCCTCCGGCTGCGCAAGCGACTCATCGCGCTTTGATGCCGCTCCTTGATCTCATTTAACGGCTTAGCCAACTCCGAATGAAGTCCATTCTGTCTTATATTCCGCAGCATCGTAAAATAGGAATAGTGGGCCTTGATCCGCTCCGTCCGCAGACCGAGCAGTTGATTCAACAGCGTTCCCAGCTTGTCCAGCAGGGCAAAAAAGCGGATGTAGGCGTTTTTATCGAAATACACGTGGCGCTCGTAGCTTGTTCTTTCTTCGGCCGTTAAGTCGTCGATCCGGAAGTGGCCGATCTGCTGCGCGTATTTCTTGGCTGCGTAACAGCTTTGTTCGAGCTCGTCCATCGAGCGCAGCAGCCCTTCCGCCCAGATCGCGAAAGTGCGGTATTCCTTCGCCTGTTCCGGTTGGCGTTCCGCAAGCGCGGCGCAGCGCCGGGCGAACGCTTCGATGGATCGGACCGTCTCGAGCGAGCTCCCCGTCCATTCGCGCGGCGATTCTCCGAACAGAACCCTAAGCAATCGCTCTCCCCCCAGCATCGGTTAACACGTCTTGTCCCATTGTAACGCAAAAGAGACGGCGCGCTCAACCGGACCCCGGTTCCGCGCCGTCTCTCGATCGATTCGGCTATTGCCTCATCGTTTGCTTCATTCGGATCGCCAGCAGCACCAGCATGCTGAACAGAGCCGATATGATCACCGTATGCAGCAGACCGGTAAATACGTAGGCGTCTTCGTTCGTAAACGTAAAGGACAGCAAGCCCCCGCTCAAAATTTGCAGAATGACGAGGACCAGCGCCTTGTTGCCGATTGAAGCCAGCTCCGACGATGCGCCCGCGGTCTTGCGGACGTAGAACGCGACGATCGCGATCAGTACGAACAGCAGCAACGCGGCCAGACGGTGCGCGAAGGCGACCGCGGTCGATCCGGACAGCTCGGGTACGATCTCGCCGTTGCACAGCGGCCATCCTTCGCATGCCCCTCCGGAGCTCGTGTGGCGGATGAACGCGCCGAGGTAGACGACTCCGTAACAATAAACGATAACCGCGACGAGGCCTTTGTAGAGCCTCACAGGAACCGATACGGCGCTCTGCGCCGCTGCCGGCGCTTGACCGCTCTGTTGCTCGGTTTGGCGCTTCACGAGCTTATACAGCAGCCACGTGCAGGTAAAGGCAAAAAGCGAGATGCCGAAGTGAAGCGCCATGACGATCGAAGACTGCTCCCATTTGACCGCCATCGCGCCAAGAATGGCTTGCATGACGGTGAACAGCAGCGCTCCTCCGGCGTAGAGCAGATTTTCGCGATGGCGCGCCGGTTTCCAGAAGCGGGTAATCAGATAAGTCGCTCCGACGAGCAGGCCGACGATTCCGCTGATCATGCGGTGACTGTATTCCACCATCGATTCTACCGTATAAGCGGGAACGAATTTACCGTTGCACAACGGCCAATCCGTGCCGCAGCCGCGGCCGGAGTCGGTATTCGTTACGAGAACGCCCGCGATCAGAACAAGAAACATGCCGATGCAGGTCAATAAGGCAAACAGGCGATATCTTTGGAAAGTCATGCGTATCCCCGATTTCATGTGAAAGTTGGCTCAAGGTGCCCGTACCCATTATACCGAACCTCCCACGCTAAAACCATGTTCATAATGTGAACATTGGCAACGCTGCGCGCGACGCTCCTCTTCCGCAACCACGCGAAAGGCCGTCCCAAGGGACGGCCTTCGTTCAACCCGCGATCGCGCCGGATACTTCGACGGCCCTATCGAGGAACTGCTCGATTTCTTCGCGCGTCTTGCGCAGCTTGCTGACGAATCTGACCAATTCGCGGCCTTGGCGGAAAGCGATGAAGCTCGGAATGCCCAAGATGTTCAACTCTCCGCACAGATCCGGCATATCGTCCCGGTCGATCTCGACCATTTCCAGCCGATCCGCGTACGCCGCTTCCACCTCGCCGATGAACGGGTCGATGAAATGGCAATCCTTGCACCAAGTCGTCTTGAACACCGCTATCGTCAGCCGATCGCCCGCGATCCGATCGCGAAACTCTTGCTCGTTCGTTATTTTCTGCATGGGGTCCACTCCTTCTGTCTGTCCTGATGCTATTATAACGCCTTACAGATCGCGCGCAACCTTCAGAACAAGCTCGCCGTATTCCAGCTCGACGACGTCGTATTCGGCGCCAAGCAGGCCGAACAGATCCTTCGCCGATACATAGGTGATATTCGCTTCGTTCATGAGCGGATGAGCCAGCTTGACGGCCTCTCCGTTAACCGTCGCTTGGTCGGAATCTTTGCGCAGAACGATCGATTTGTCCGTCGGCCGATCGTAGAACCGAATCTCAAGCGGTCCGTTCGGGGACGTTTCGAGCTTCGGACGAATGCCGAGCTTCCGAAGCGTCTCGCGAAGCGGCAAGAAAGCTTCGCCGTTCTCGTCCACGTAGAACGGAATGCCCCACTCGCTGCTCAGCTCGAAGCTCTGATCGTCGATTTTGAACTCGTTTTTCAGCAGATCGTACAGCACGGAATCGGTCTCGAACAGTCCGACGACCCGGTAAGCATCGTAATCGTCCAGTTCCTCTACGGAAAGGGCGGTCAACGGCGCCTCCACCGCAGGCACCTCGACGTTCCCGTTTACGTTCCAGTTCTCCCCGGATGCCCGCACTTTAATGCTGCGAACCGGGCTATCCTCTTCGGCGAACGCCGCCGGAGCGATAATCGCCTCGAAGAACGACTTGCGAATGTGGAGCGTATCGTCCACGTACAGATCGGTTTTCAGCGTAATGCCTTTATCGAATATTTGCTTCCACTCGTCCTCTTCCTGGAACTCCTTAAGACTGGCCACCGCGTCTTCCAGCCCCGAGAACAGGCCGTCCGCTGCGCCTTCCGCAATCGCATCGATGTCGACGCCTTCCGCGTCCAACGGAGGCACTCCGAACGCCGACTTCAACTCGGGAGGCAAGTCTCTCACCCATTCGAAGAGGCCGACGATGACGGCCTTGAAGCCTTCCTTGTCCCCGATCAGATTTTCCAAATAAACCGGGATCAATTCCCCCAGATGTTCGCCGTTCAGCTCCGCATGCACCTTCGTCAGGCCTGTCTGCACGCCGCGGATCGGTTCGTTCACCCGGTCTACGGTAATGACCGGAGGATTAGGCAGCCCTCTTACGAAATAAGGAGCGACGGTTTTGACCAGCCCCCGCACCGATTCCATAAGCGCCTGCTGAATGTCTCCGCTCTCCCCGGCTCCCCCGCCAAGCGCGCCAAGCGCTTCTCCCAGATCCGGAAGCTCCAGGACAAGAGGTCTCTTTGCTCCATCCACGTCGATTCTGATCGCCTTGTTGTCCGAATGGAGCGTAAACGGAATACTGCCCTTGCTCGTGTCGAGCACGCCCGTCACCCACTGATTTCCCCGGTCGTCCACTTTGGCGTGAGTAATGTCCAGTTTCATTTTCCGGAACAACTCGACGGCCTTACGCGCCTCTTCGTCCTCCAGAGCAAGCAGCTCTTCGTTGACCTCGATCTCCAATTCGAGGGACAGCGATTGCTCCTGCTGCGCTACGTCCAGTTGCTTCAGCAGCATGTCGTTCAGGTTAAGACCGCCCACCGATTGGCAGCCGACGATAATGGCTAACCATAATGCGCATACTACCCATCCAAGCCTTTTAGACGTTCTAATGTTCACGAATGATTTTCCCTCCCGTAAAATAGCTGGCCGGCGACGCTCAGATCAAGCTAACCAACCTCATGTTACTTCGACGAACAGACTTGGGAATCCTGCCCATTTCATCGTCATCGCCGAAAGGAGTGTGCTTTCTATCGTCATCGGCACGATCCGACAGCTTCTCGCCGCAATGGCGGGCAAAGCAAGCGGCCTCTGGCATTCCCGCCGTCTCGTTCGCGAGCGGCAGCCGCTTGTCTGCGAGCCCCGCCCGCAGCCTTCCCCGAGCCTCCCCGCAGCGCATTCTTACGCGGCGGAGGATAAGCAATTGGTCGAGCTCATCCGCCGCGAGACGGCCGCGCTCAATCGCAACAACGTGACCCGTACGGCGGCCTACCTGGATATATACCGCACGTTCCCTGAGCTGCACTGGGCGTTCCTCGCCCATATGGTGTCGCGCAACGGAGGCTGGAACATGACCGACTTGAAGGGCGAATGGCTTCCCCGCCTGCTGGACTCCCGGCTGGCCGAAGCGATTTTCCGAATGCTGGAGACCTGCAACGGCCTGATCTTCAAGGACGCCTATCCCCAATTGCGGCTATACGCCGAGAGCAGACGCAGCGGACGCAATCTGTCCGGCCTGCTGTCCGAGTTCGGGGTGTCCGAATTTATGCCGCCGTTCTGGGACCGGTTTCTAAGGGACGGCAATCCGGTTCCGCTTACCGAAGCGCTGATCGTCAACGAACAGAACAACATTCAGCTCCGCGTCCTGGACGAGCCGTACTATAAGCGCACGGTTTTGGATTCCGCGGTGTTCCGAAGCCTGCCTCTGCTTCAGACGAATCAGACCGTTTTTCCTCTGTGGCGCGGCGAAGCCTCGAGAGAAGCCCGGCCGCTCCGGCTGGCGGGCAGAGTGCTGGAGAGCTTCGCCGATCTCCGCGAACGAATCGAATTCGGCATCGACCTGTACGGCGTGTTGTTCGGCTACCCGCGCGTGTTAAGGGCGGCCGTCTCCTTCGCCCGGCATATTCCGCATACCGGTTCGAGGGCCGATTATTGGCCTCACCGCTTCGCGACGCGCGCAAACGGCAAAAACGGCGAATTCGCCGAGGCGGAACTGGCCGCCGGGAATTCGCCGTGGTTAAGCCCCTGCCTTGCGGAAGCGTGGCCCGACAGGCCGCTTCCCGAGACGCGGGAGCAAGACTGGTATCGCGACGGCGGAGCGCTGGACTACATCCAGACGGTTCGCCCGCCGCGCATCGTCGATCTGACGCATGAGCATCTGCTCGGTCAATACAAGCTTCAGACGGCCGTTCTTCTCGCTCGCAGTTTCATGAACGGGGCCAGTAGCCGCCGTACCGGCTTGGGGTAGGTGGAGATCTCCCCAGCCGTCACGACGCCTAGGTATACGAGCAGAGCCGGATACAGCACGGCAAGCAAGCCGCCCATGACCACGCATGCCAAGAAGAAGGCCACTTTCTCCGGCAGCCCGCCGCAGATCGCCAGCACGGCCCATTCCGCGAAGCCGATCGCGGCCGCCGCGATCAGAACCGCCAGCAGGAACGGAAGCCAGCGCTTGCCCAGAAACTTGAAGCGCGAACGCTTCCTCAGGCTGAGCACGTTAAAGGCGAGCGCCCAGACGAAGCACACCGTCGTTGCCGCGATAATGCCGTACACCCCCCAGATCGGTGCGAGCGCGAAGCTGAGGACGACTTTGAGCACAACGCCGGTGAGCGCGTGCATCGTCGCCTTCTTCGGCTCCGAGATGCCAAGCAGAATCGAGTTCGTGACCATCATGCCGATCTGGAAAATGGTGCCGAGCGTCAGCATCGCAACGACCTGGCTGCCGATCGGCCTCTCGAACAGCAAGCCGTTCACGCTGTACGCGCCGACGCCGAGCATAAGCACGACGGGCATTCCGCTGAACAGCGCGATGCGTACCGCCAGCGATGCCTGCTGGCCGACCTTGTCGGCGTCCCGCAAAGCATGGGCGGACGAAATATGCGGAATGATCGACTGGCTGAGCGCCACCGCCAGAATGATCGGAATGCCTGCGATCGATTGCGCGTTCATCCCGTACACGGCCGCCCAGTGATTAATCGTCTCCTGCTCGAAATGGCCGACCGTCAGCGACTTGATCATGAAGTTGTCCAGCGTATACAGAAGCTGCACCGTGATGCCGGTCATCACGACCGGAATGGATAGGTTGAACAGTTCCTTGTAGATGGAGCGCAGTCGGAGCGGACGCGACGAATCCGGCTGCAGCCGGGGCTCCAAGCGATCGCTCCTCTTGAGCTTGCGAGAGTAATACAGCATCACGACGAAAGCGCCGATACTGCCGAAAACGCTGCCGAAAGCGCCTCCGGCCGCGATGCCCTCCTCGTTGGCCGGGTTGATCGAATAGAATGCGTAAGCGATGACGACGGCGGCCACGACGCGCAAAATCTGCTCGACGATCTGCGAGATGCCTCCCGCGGTCACGAATTGCCGGCCCTGGAAATACCCCCGCATCATCGCGATCATCGGGAACAAGAGCAGCGACGGCGCTATGGCGCGAATGGCGGTCGCGGCCTCCGGCTCCTTCAGAATCGATGACGCGATCAACGGGGCGATGAGCCACAGCCCGATCGTGATAACGACGCCGGCGATCGCCCCGAACAGCATCGCGGCCCGGTACACTTGCTGCGCTTCCTGGACTCGTCCGACGGCGTAGCGTCCGGATACCATTTTGCTGACGGCGCTCGGAATGCCCGCGGTCGCCACGATCAACAGCAGCAAATAGATGGAGTTCGCGTTGTTGTAATAGATGTTGCCGAGATCATCCATCAGATAATCGAGCGGCACCCGTTGGAAAATGCCGAGCGCGCGCGCGACGAGAGCGGCTGCGGCCAGAATGAGCGTGCTTTTGAGTAAAGTGTCTTTTTTCAAGGGAACGGGAACCTCTTCGCTATAAATTAATTAAAAACGAGCCAAACGATGAACAGAACGATCATCGAGGCTTGCAGCAGCACCTTCACGACCGTGCTCGTGAACAGCCCGACGAGCGAGCCCCAGCCGACCTTCAGCGCGCGGTTGAACTCGGAGCCGTGGATGAGCTCGCCGAGAATAGCTCCCGCGAACGGGCCGATAACCAGCCCGAAGGCCGGAATGACGAACGGCCCGATCAGAATGCCGATCGTGCTGCCGATGACCGACGCTCTGGAGCCTCCGAACTTCTTGACCCCCCACGCGTTCACCATGTAATCCGCCACGAACAGGACGACGACGATCAGCGTCTGGATGATCCAGAACCACCAGCCGAACGGCTCGAACGAGAAAAACCAGCCATAGACGAAAAACGCCGCATAGATCGCCAGAGCGCCCGGAAGAATCGGATAGATCGCCCCGGCCATGCCGACCGCGAACAAAGCTGCGATAAGAATCCAGCCTAGAATATCCACCGGATCACGTCCTCAGAACGTATTGTCGAATCACTTGGGCGACGCCGTCTTCCTGGTTCGTCCCCGTCACGGCGTTGGCCGCCAGTTTCACTTCGTCCTGCGCGTTGCCCATCGCCACGCCGAGTCCCGAAGCGCGGATCGCGGCGATGTCGTTCAAGCTGTCGCCGACCGATACCACCTCGGACATTTCGAAGCCTTTGAGGCGGCACAGCTCCATCAGACCCGTCGCTTTCGACACGCCCTGCGGGTTGACCTCGATATTAAACAGCGAAGAATTGCTGATCTCCAGTCCGTCCCAAGCGCTGATTTCCGTCAAAATGTCCTTAAGCTGCGCAACGTCTTCCGTATAGTAGCCGAACTTCAGCCATTCCTTGGAGGCCGGCTCGTCGGTCCACATTTCTTTGTTGAAAAGCCCCTCGGTCGAGTACGCCCAAAACCAGACGTCCGGATGGTTCGCGGCCACCTCGTGCAGGCGAATCACCTTGCCCGCATCGAGCGTCGTTCTTCTGTGCAGCTCGTGGGGTTTGCTCCAAATCTCGCCCCCGTTCACCGTAATCATCGGCGAATCCAGCCCCAGCTTCTCGACGATCGGAAGCGCGCCCTGAAAGCCTCTGCCCGTGGAAGCGCAGACCAGCACGCCGGCTTCGACCGCATGCCGGATCCATTCCGCGTTCGTCTCGCTCACTTCGCTGCGATCGTTCAGCAGCGTGCCGTCCAAATCCAAAGCCAACAAACGATACTGTTTCATTTCGTATGCCAATTTTTCAACCCGCTTCCTGATGCGTTCTGTCTGCCATATAACGTCCATTTTATCATAGTTCGCCTTCCGAATCGAAAAAAATAAGAGCCGCCCGCAACCGTCCGCGGACGGATACGAGCAGCTCTGATCGCGAAACGTTGGCGACGGCCGGCAGCCGCAGGCTTCAGTAAGCTTCGCGGGCCGCGGAGACGCGCTGTCTCAGCTTGCGTACGACGAAGCCGTGCGACGGGGAGAATAAGAAGGCGAGCACGAACATCACGCCCGCGACGCAGACCATACAGCCCGCGATCGACGCGTCAAGCGCCGCTGCGGCGTAATAGCCGCCGACCGAGCTGATGACGCCGATAACGAGGCTCAGTCCGATCATCGCACCCAGCCGGTCCGTCAGCAAATAAGCGGTCGCCGGCGGCACGATCAGCAGGCCGACGACGAGAATCGCGCCGACGCTCTCGAACGAGCTGACCGTCGCCATGGACACCAGCCCCATCAGCACGTAGTGGAACAGCGCGACCGGAATGCCGATGGCGGCGGCCAGCGCCGGATCGAACGCGCACAGCTTGAATTGCTTGTAGAACAACGTCATGAGGGCCACGATAATAAACAAAGTAATTCCGAGCAGCCATACCGCCTTCGGTCCCAGATCGACCCCGCCCAATACGAGGGAGTTCCACTGCACGTAGGCGATTTCCCCGTACAGCACGCAGTCCAGATCCAGATCGACGTGCTGAGCGTTAAGGCTGACCAGCAGGACGCCCGCCGCGAACAGCGAAGTGAAGACGACTCCGATCGAAGCGTCGTTCTGCACGCCGCTCTGCTGGAACAGCTGAATGAGAAACACGGTCAGGAAGCCAAGGATCGCCGCACCGAACAGCATGAAGAAGGAATCCCTCGAACCGCTGACCAGAAACGCAATCACGATGCCCGGAAGCACGGAGTGGCTGATCGCATCGCCCACGAGCGCCATCCGGCGCAAAATGAGGAAGCAGCCCAGAATGCCGCAGCAGGATGCGACCAAAGCGCCCGTCAGCATAATCCAAAATCCGCTCATGCCGACACCCCCCGTTCCTTCGCAGATGCGCCGACTCCGGCTCCCGATTGCTTGGCGTTCTCCGCCGCCCAATCCCGCTTGGCGGTGCGCCGGCGGACGAGCCTGGCGATTACGCCGCGCTGCGGTCCGAACAGCACCGAGGCGACGAATACGGCCGTCGCCGTCAGCACGCTCAGCGGTCCGGTCGGAAGCTGCGCCGTGCCTGCGCTGACCCAGGTGCCGATCGCGCCGCTCAGCGAGCCGAACAAGCCGGACAGCACCGTCATGACGCCGAGCCGGTCCGTCCAGTATCTGGCCGATACCGCCGGCGTGATCAGCAGCGCCGCGACGAGCACGACGCCGACCGCCTGAATGCCCACGACGACGGCGATCGTGACGAGCCAGAGCAGCAACTGCTCCAGCATCGCGACCGAGAAGCCCAGTCCGCGGGCATACCCCGGATCGAAGCTGATCAGCTTGAATTCCTTGAACAGCAATGCGCAGACGACGATCAGCACGACCGCGACGCTCGTCATCGTGTACACATCCTTGGCCGTCATCGAAGCCGCCTGCCCGAACAGAAACTTGTCGAGCCCGCTCTGGTTGCCGTAGGAGCTATGCTGGATTTGCGTCAGCAGCACGATGCCAAGACCGAAAAACACGGACAGCACGATGCCCATCGCCGCATCCTGCTTGATTCGGGAATATCTTGTAATCCAGCTGATGCCCACCGTGGCGATCATGCCGGCGACGATCGCGCCGATCATGAACAGTCCGACGGATTTGACCTCCGTCAGCATGAAGGCGATGCAGATGCCGGGAAGAGCGGCATGCGCCAGCGTATCCCCGATCAGGCTCTGCTTGCGCAAGTAGGCGAACGTGCCGACGACGCCGGTGCTGATGCCGAGCAGCATGCTGCCGAGCAAGATCCATTGCAAGTTCGGATCGGTAATCAGGTTAAGCATGGCCCCTCATCCCCTTCCTGCGATCAGGACGGGCTCATCTTCCGCGCTGACCTGGCTTTTGAGAAAGGTCAATCTTCCTCCGTACGCCTTCTGGAGCATCTCCTCCGTGAAGGTCGAAGCCGTCGGCCCGTATGCGACCAGTTCGCCGTTCAGCAGCATGACCGAGTCGAAATATTGCTCTACCGTCGCCAGGTCATGATGGACGACCAACACCGTTTTGCCCTGCCGCTTCAGCTCGTTCAGCAGCTGGATGATCGCTTTCTCCGTGGCGGCGTCCACCCCCGCGAACGGCTCATCCATGAAGTACAGCGTAGCGTCCTGGGCCAGCGCCCGGGCGAGAAATACCCGCTGCTGCTGACCGCCGGACAGCTGGCTGATCTGCCTTCCCGCGAAATCGGCCATGCCGACCTTGGCCAGACACTCCATGCCGATCGCCTTTTCCTTCGCGCCGGGTCTTCTGAACAAGCCCAGCTGCCCGTACCGGCCCATCATGACGACATCCAGCGCGTTCGTCGGGAAGTCCCAATCGACCGACTCCCTCTGCGGAACGTAGCCGACGAGTTTGCGCTGCGTTTTATAAGGCTTGCCGTACACGAGCGTCTCTCCGCTCAGCGACGGCTGCAAGCCGAGAATCGCTTTGATCAGCGTCGATTTGCCCGCACCGTTCGGTCCGATGATTCCGATCAGCTCGCCCTCCGTTACTTCGAACGAGACGTTTCGCACGACGGGCTTCTTCTGATACGCGACCGTCATATTCGTTACGGTCAGCGGCGCGATGCCTGATTTGTTCGCTGCCATCGTCTGTTCTCCCCTCTCTATTTCAAAGCTCCGACAATCGTATCCACGTTATGCCGGACCATTCCAATGTAGGTTCCTTCTTCGGTTCCGCTCTCGCCCATTGCGTCGGAGAACAGCTCTCCGCCGATTTTGACCTCGTGGCCCAGCTTCTTGGCGCCTTCGATGACCGCTTCGATCGACTTCTTCGGCACGCTGGATTCCACGAACACCGCTTTGATGCCCCGCTCCACCAGCATATCCCGCAGCGCGGTCACGTCCTTGGAGCCGTATTCGGCCGCCGTGCTGATGCCCTGCAAGCCGACGACCTCGATCGCGTACGCGTTGCCGAAATAACCGAAAGCGTCGTGCGCCGTCACCATTACCCGTCCCTGCTCCGGGATCGTCGCGATCTGCTCTCTGGCGTAGCGGTCCAACTCTTCGAGCTTCGCGAGATAGGCGTCCGTGCGCTCGCGGTATTCGGCTTCGTGCGCGGGATCGTTCTCGATCAGCGTGTCCCGGATCGTCTCCGTCGCGCTCATCCACAGCTTCACGTCAAACCAGACGTGCGGATCGAACGTGCCGTCTCCCGTCGTCAGCAGCGACGATTCCGGAATGTTTCTCGTGACGGGGACGACCGACTTTTTCTTGCTCATCTTCTCGAAAATTTCCGTCATTTTGCCTTCCAGATGCAATCCGCCGTACAGAATGACCTTCGCATCCTCCAGCTTGGCGATATCTCCTTGAGATGCCTTATATAAGTGCGGATCGACTCCCGGGCCCATCAGCCCGATCACCTCGACGCGATCGCCCCCGATTTCCTTGGCGACGTCGCTGATCATGCCGATCGTGGCCGTCACATGCAGCTTTCCGTCGTCCTTGAACGCCCCCGAGCCTTGCCCGCAGCCCGTAACGACAAGGGCGACCGGTACGACCAGAAACAACAAAGTCATAATAAATCGTTTAATCGATGATGGCATTCGTCTCTTCATCGTGCAGCTCTCCTCCCGGTGTCTCTCTTTGCCTCAAACAACTGTTTTGCTAGTACGACGAATACTTTCCTATAGGACTCTTTGTTTATATTATACAACTAAGTTTACCTAGTGCAACATTTATTTTTTAAAAAATAGCTTGTTCGATCGCACACCTGCCCCAGTTAACGGTCTGACAGACCGATACTTGTTCGATTGGAGCGGTTGGCGAGGGATTAACGGTCTGACTGGACCTCTGTCAAGAAAGTGGACACCTTTTAAGCGCATTTAGCTGATTTTTTTGTAATATATGGCCTCAAATCGATCCGGCGATACGTAACCCAA
>NZ_JBEPYQ010000119.1:0-19708 GCF_041641335.1 Cohnella sp.
TCCGCGGCGTCGGCTACAAGCTGTTCGTCAACCGGAAGACGACTTCGAATCATTAAGAGCATCCGAACTTATATCGCAATCATCGCCCGGTCCTGCGACTCGGGCGTTTTTTCTTGGCGCTATTGAGGTTCTGTCAAACCGGGAACGGCCGTAAGACTTCGTGAGCTCAGGATAGGGGAGAAATCGGCCATGCGACCGATCGACAAGACTCAGGTGCAAGAGGGAGCGGTTTATCCCCGGCCCCAAGCCAGCATTTTGCGCTGGAACTCCTTCGGCGAACAGCCGTTGAAGCGCTTGAACATTTTGTAGAAATGGGCCATGTTGGCCATGCCGATCAGGTCGCCGACCTCGCTTACGCTGACGTCGCGGGTGAGGAGCACCTGTTCGGCGCGTTTGATCTTGCGGAAATTGACGTACTCGGTGAACGATTGGCCCATGATTTTCTTGAAAAATTTGACGAAGTAGTAATAGCTCATGTTGGCCAGACCGCACACTTCCTCGACGGCGATCCGGCCGTCGATGTTCGCTTCGACGAAGTCGAGGACGGGCTTAAGCCGGATTCGCTCGATTCGGTCCTGGCCGGCGAGCAGGCCGCGCGTATCGTTGCGAATCAGGATGAGGAGCAGCTTCTTGATCAGCATGTTGACCGCCAGCTCGTAGCCGCTCTGTTTCTCCAGCGCTTCACGATGGAGCTGACGGATGCATTCGGCCGCGCTGCTTCTGGCTTCGGGATTTTCGCGGAAAATATAGTTCATTGCGCTCAACGGCACCTTCGTCTCATTAAAATACTGCAAGTATGGAATCGTGCTCTGATCGAAATAATTATTAAGATCGAACTGCAGCACGATGTATCGCAAAATTCCTTCCGGACTGTGGTCCCTGTGCAGCTGGGAGCTGCCGAGAATGACGATGTCCCCCGGCCCGAGCTCGAACGTTTCGTCGCTCAAGTCGACGGTCAGAAATCCTTCCAGGACAAGCATCAGCTCGCATTCGGGATGATAGTGCCAGGACACTTCCCCGTGATTGCGCCTCGTCGACTGCCAAATTTTGAGCGACAGCAAAGGGTTCTCGTATTCGATCTTTTCTTTCATCGGCTGCAAGGGATCATCCCCTTAAAATGGTTGTTTAAAAAGTTCGATTTTCAGCGCCTCGCATAAAGGCGGATTGTCGGTAAAAGGCAAAATCGCATATAATCCTCGCACATCTCCGAATGGGATTCTCGATGAAGTGTGATACACTTATTGTAGTTTGATTATGGACTAGCCGCAAGGAGGACAAGCGCTTTGACAAAAGTTAACGTAGGCATGATCGGCTGCGGCGGAATCGCCATGGGGAAACATCTGCCATCGCTCGCCAAAATCCCGGAAGCGCAAGTGGTGGCGTTCTTCGACATCTCAACCGATCGGGCGCACGAAGCCAAAAACAAGTTCGGCACGCATGACGCGAGAGTCTACCACGATGTGTACGAGCTGCTGCGCGACCAGAACGTTCACGTCGTCCACGTCTGCACGCCGAACGACACGCACGCCGAAATTTCCATCGCCGCGCTCGAGGCGGGCAAGCACGTGCTCTGCGAGAAACCGATGGCCAAAACCGCCGAAGACGCGCGCCGGATGCTGGAAACGTCGCAACGAACGGGCAAGAAGCTGAGCATAGCGTACCAGAACCGTTTCCGCGCCGACAGCCGCTGGCTATATCAAGCTTGCCGTGAAGGCAAGCTTGGCGAGATCTACGTCGCCAAAGCGCACGCGGTTCGCCGCCGCGCCGTGCCGACCTGGGGCGTGTTCCTCGATCTGGAGAAGCAGGGCGGAGGCCCGCTGATCGATATCGGCACGCACGCGCTGGATCTGGCCCTGTGGATGATGGACAACTACGAGCCGAAGACGGTGTTGGGTTCGTCTTACCGCAAGCTGGCGGAGCAAGGAAGCAACGCGAACTTGTGGGGACCTTGGGATCCGGACAAGTTTACGGTGGAAGATTCCGCGTTCGCGATGATCACGATGAAAAACGGAGCGACCGTGTGGCTCGAGTCGAGCTGGGCGCTGAACACGCTGGACGTGGACGAGGCGAAGGTGTCGCTGAGCGGAACGAAGGCGGGAGCCGATATGAAGAAAGGGCTGCGCGTCAACGGCGAGGAGCACGGTCGCCTGTATACGCAGGAAATTCAGATGACCGGCGATTTCGGAGGCAATCCGCTCCCGGACGACGCCGCCGAGCAGGAGGCGCGCGCCTGGATCGAGGCGATCGCATACGACCGCGAGCCCGTCGTGACGGCCAAGCAGGCGCTTGTCGTGCAGGAAATTCTCGAGGCCGTCTACGAGTCCGCGAGCAAGGGGCAAGCGATCAGCTTCGCCTAAGCCGGCGGGGAGCGAGGGGTTAGCGGTCTGGCAGACCGCTAAGGGTCGAAAAAGCCGCTGCCTGAAGGAAATAACGGCCTGGCAGACCGCTAAGGGTCGAAAAAGCCGCTGCCTGAAGGAAATAACGGCCTGGCAGACCGCTAAGGGTCGAAAAAGCCGCTGCCTGAAGGAAATAACGGTCTGGCAGACCGCTAAGGGGGGCGCAATCCGCCCCCAAAGCGAAATAAGGGTGGCAATCCGCCCGGCATTTCAGGTAAAATAGAATTGCGACTTATGAACGCGCGTACATAAAAACGTGCAAAGGCTTCCATTTTGAATGAAAGGTATGGTGAAGTTCAAGTGAAATCCGGCGTATTTATCGTTCTATTCGCCCAACAATCGTTCGAACAAGCGCTTGATACCGCCAAATCGGCGGGACTGCAAGCGGTGGAAATCGGCACGGGAGGTTTTCCCGGCACGGCGCACGTGAATGCCAAGGAAATCGTGAACGACGACGCGGCCATCCGCCGCATTCGCGAAGCGGTCGACTCCCGCGGCTTGACGATCAGCGCGCTCAGCTGCCACGGCAACCCGCTGCATCCGGACAAGGCTACGGCCCAGTCCGATCACGAGGATTTCGTCGCGACCGTACAGCTGGCGGAGAAGCTTGGCGTGGATACGGTCATTACGTTCTCCGGCTGTCCGGGAGACTCCGAGAACGCGAAGTATCCGTCCTGGGTTACCTGCCCATGGCCGCCCGATTTCCTGACCGTGCTCGAATGGCAGTGGAACGAGATCGCGATTCCGTATTGGAAGGAACAATCCGCGTTCCTGCGTAAACATAACGTCAAAGTCGCGATCGAAGCGCATCCGGGCTTCCTCGTGTACAATACCGAGACCGCGCTGCGCCTTCGCAAGGAAGCGGGCGACAACATCGGCGTCAACTTCGACCCTTCCCATCTGTTCTGGCAGGGCATGGACCCGATCGAGTGTATCAAGGCGCTCGGCGACTCCATCTATCACGTGCACGCGAAGGACACGAAGATCGACAAGCGCAATACGGCGCTGAACGGCGTGCTCGATACGAAGCATTACGGCGATATTCTGAATCGTTCGTTCGTATTCCGCACGGTCGGCTACGGCCATGACGACGAGTTTTGGAAGGACATGGTGAGCACGTTGCGCCTTGTCGGCTACGACGGCACGATCAGCATCGAGCACGAGGACGGCATCATGAGCGTGAACGAAGGGTTCACGAAAGCGGCCGGCTTCCTGAACTCCCTCATTCTGAAAGAAAGCGCGGGTGAGATGTGGTGGGCGTAAACAACAAAAAAATCAACGTCGGCATGGTGGGCTACAAGTTCATGGGCAAAGCCCACAGCCATGCGTATAAAGACGTAGGCATGTTCTTCGAACCGGCCGCCGACGTCGTCATGAAAGCGATCTGCGGACGCGACGAGCAAGGAGTCAAGGCGGCAGCCGACAAGTTCGGCTGGGAATCGTACGAGACCGACTGGCGGAAAATGGTTGCTCGCGAAGACATCGACCTCGTCGATATCAACGCTCCCAGCGATGCGCATAAGGAGATTACGCTGGCCGCGATCGCCGCGGGCAAGCACGTCTTCTGCGAGAAGCCGCTCGCGCTGAATCTGGCGGACGGCCGCGAAATGCTCGAAGCGGCGGAGAAAGCCGGCGTCAAGCACGCGGTCTGCTTTAACTACCGCTTCCTGCCTGCCGTTCAATTGGCGAAGCAGATCATCGACGAAGGCCGTCTGGGCGAGATTCATCACTATCGCGCCACCTATCTGCAAGATTGGCTCGTCGATCCGAACACGCCGATGGCGTGGCGGCTGAAGAAGGAAGTCGCCGGCTCCGGCGCTCACGGGGACATCAATGCGCACAGTATCGATCTCGCCCGCTTCTTGATCGGCGAGTTCGACCGCGTTGTCGGTCACAACCGCACGTTCGTGAAGGAACGCCCGCTTGCGACGGATGCGGCTGGCGGATTGTCCGCCGGCGCCGGCTCGTCCACGCAGAAGGACGAGGTAACCGTCGACGACGCGACCGGCTTCCTGGCCGACTTCAAGAACGGCGCGATGGGCATGTTCGTCGCCTCCCGGTTCGCGGCCGGACGCAAAAACCACAACACGTTCGAGATTCACGGCAGCAAAGGCTCGCTTCGCTGGGATCTCGAGAAACTGAACGAGCTGGAAGTGTACTTCCGCGAGGACGAGCCGAACCTGGCCGGCTTCCGCCGTATTCTGGCGACGGAGCCGTCGCACAAGTATGCGGGCAACTGGTGGCCGACCGGTCACATCATCGGCTACGAGCACGCCTTCGTGCATATTGTGTACGAGTTCGTGCAGCACATTGAGACGGGCTCGCCGTTCGCTCCGACGTTCTATGACGGCGTGAAATGCCAAGAGGTGCTCGAAGCGGTCGACCTGTCGATCGAGCGCGGCTCCTGGGTCAGCATCGACGAAGTGTAACGATTGTTTTTGTTAAGAAAATGGCGGCGTTAGGGAGGGTCCCTGCGCCGCCATTTTCTGTTATTGGTTTTTGCAGCCGGAGATTAGCCGTCGATATCTTTGCGCAGGAAAAGGCGAAGAGAGATCCGGTAGGAGACGGATAACAGTAGCAGCCCGACGAACGGGAGCCCGGCGACGAGTTGGGTCCGGGACGGCAGGTCGAGGCTGAGCTTACCCGGGAGGTTGCCGAGTCCTCCAAGGATAGCCGCGGTCAGGAAGATGACCAGAAACGAGATAAAGGACGAATTGCGCACGCCCAGCCAAAATTGCACCGGGTAGTAGATGGCGGCGAAAGCCATGGCGAGCTCCGCGGACAGCGACAGGTGCAGGGCCGTGAAAGGGAAACGGACGTCCAGCACGTACTCGTTGAACGCGTGAATCGCGGCGGCCAGGAGCATTCCCAGCGCCAAGTAGACAAAGATGCTGCCGTATTTCGCCAGGACGATTTCCCGTCTGCGAACGGGCAAGCTGCCGATGAACAGCAGGCTTTTGTTGCGCAGCTCGATGCTCGAGGAGAACACCGTCATCATAATCGCGGGAAGCATGCAAATCATCATCGGAGAGAAAGGCGACACGAGGAAGAGGCCGAACGCGACTGCATAGACGGCGACGAACAAAAAGTACATTCTCAGAGCGATCACATCTTTGCGTATCAGATTAAACATGCGCCTCTGCCCCCTTAGCGGTAAAAAACATAATGTCTTCGAGAGTCGGACGCTCGATCCGGGCGTAGCCGGCGAACAGCCGCTCGGCCTCTCTCCGGTCGCCAGTCAGCCCTTCGAAGCCGGTCGACGTCTCGCGGATGCCGACGAAGACGCGGCGAACGTCCGCATCCAGCAATTCCTTGTCTGCTTTGACGAGGGCGTATCGTTCGAACACCCGCTCCTTCGATTCGTTGAACACCAGTTCTCCGCGATTAAGAAAAGCGATATAGTCCGCGACGCGGTCGAGATCGGTCGTAATGTGCGTGGAAAACAAAATCGACTTGCGTTCGTCCAGCATCAGCTCGGACAAAATATCCAGCAGCTCCCGGCGGAAAACGGGATCGAGCCCGGCGGTCGGCTCGTCCATGACCAGCAGCTCGGCACGATGCGACAAAGCGAAGGCGAGGCTCAGCTTCATTTTCATCCCTTTGGACAAGCTGCGGATTTTCGCTTTGGGAGACAGCTCGAACCGGTCGATGTATCGGGCGAATTGCCGATCGTCCCAGCGCTTGTAGAACGGCGCATAGATGCTTCTCATCGCGTCGACGGTCAGATGCTCGTAATAGCTGCAATCGTCGGCGACGTAGCCGATTCGCTCCTTGATTTCCGCTTCATGGCTCGCATAAGCTTGGCCGAAAACCCGCACTTCCCCGCCGCTGGGCAGCGACATTCCCATTAACAGCTTGATAAGCGTGCTCTTGCCCGCGCCGTTTGCGCCGATCAGCCCGGTAATAAAGCCCTGTTTAACGTCCATCGTTACGTCCTTCAATTCGAAGCGCTTGTACTTTTTGCTTAGACGGCTGATCTCGACAACCGCGTTTTCGTTCATCC
Organism: Cohnella sp.; assembly: GCF_041641335.1. NCBI lineage: Bacteria > Bacillati > Bacillota > Bacilli > Caryophanales > Paenibacillaceae > Cohnella > Cohnella sp. The sequence continues at coordinate 6,400 of NZ_JBEPYQ010000119.1, forward strand.
TTCTCCCTCCAATTCCTCGTACAACAGCCGAATATGGGCGAGCAGTTCCTCCAGAGGCATCTGCAGCGAACGGCTTTCCTGAACGGCATCGATCAGCTTGCCTTCCAGCAGCCGCAGCCTCTGCTCCCGAATGAATTGCGGATTGGCGCCGGATACGAACGAGCCCTTCCCGACGACGGAATCGATTAACCCTTCCTTTTCCAGCTCCTCGTAGGCCCGTTTGGTCGTAATGACGCTGATCTGCAAGTCTTTGGCCAATTGACGGATGGACGGCAGGGGCTGGCCGGGCGTTATTTCTCCGTTCAGAATCGACTGGCGGATTTGACGGACGATCTGCCCGTAGATCGGTTCGTCGGATGCGTTGGATAAAAGGATATGCATTGCTCCTCCGTGCTCTTTGTATTTAATGTATATATATACTATATACACATGATCAAGAGAAGTCAAGATAACCCGGCGATCGTCTCGGCCGTCTTCGCTTCCATCCGCCGTTTGGATAAAGTTTACAGTCGCTTAATGAACAGCGGACAAATGGAAAACAATCGTCTGTTAGTTTCGAAATAGGGATTAATCCCCACGACCCGAATCCTAGAACGAGGTGCGTCCATGCCTATAACTTCAGTTCTCGAGAAGCAAGAAACGGTGCAACCGACTTCGCCGTCCGCCGAGTCTCCCTCCTCAGACCCGGCGTCATCTTCCCGACCGGATCTCCCGGCAGACATGCAGCCGATCGTCGTTAAAGATTGGATGAAGAGCTGCCCGGTCATCGCCCCCGACGTGCCGAACGACGATCTTGTCCGCCTGTTCCGCAGCAAGGAGCCTCATCCTTGCGCCGTCGTCTGCGGTGAAGGCAGTCGTCCCGTAGGACTGATCATGAGAGGCCGTTTCTACCGGCGTATAGGCTCTTTGTACGGCATGTCTTTGTACGGACAACGTCCGGTCTCGCTGCAGATGGACCCGTATCCGCTCGTCGCGGACGTTTCCATCGACCCTCAGGAACTGATCGACCGCGCGCTGTCCCGGGAGGAGGAGACGTTCTACGATGCCGTCGTGCTTACCGATAATGGGAAATTCGCGGGCATTTTGACGGTAAACGATCTGCTTAACGTGTCCAGACTGCTGCAGAGAGAAGCGGTTAACCGGCAGATGCGCACGATTCGCGATACCGAGGCGATGATCGAGGACATTCACGCTTCCGTCGAACGGGTCGCGCAGGCGACGAACGAAGCCAAGGCGTTCAGCGAGCGGATCGGAGAAATTACCGACCAGGGCCGCGATCAGCTAAGCGAGATGCTGGGACTGTTCAAGCAGTGGTCGGTGAATGCGGACAAGCAGGAGAAAGCCGCCGGCCAATTGACCGAACGCACGTCGGCTGTCGACGGCATCGTTCGCCTGATCGCCGATCTGGCCGATCAGTGCAACCTGCTCGCGGTGAACGCCGCGATCGAAGCAGCGAGAGCGGGAGAGCACGGTAGAGGCTTCGGGGTCGTTGCCGGGGAGATCCGCGCGTTGGCGGATCAGACGAAACGTTCCGCGGGCGAGATCGCCGGCATGATCCGCTCGATGACGGAGGCGGTCAAGCAGTCCGCCGTCTTGGCTGGAGAAGGCAAGCAAGGAGCGGACAGAGGCGTTCATTCGGTGAACAAAACCGAGGATACGTTCGCGCAGCTTTGGAGCTCGTCCGAGCTGAATCAGGAGGCGGCGGCGCTGCTACTGGCGGCATCCGGCGCGGCCACGATCAAGTCGGAAGAAGTTCGCGGCGAGATCCGCAAGCTGGCCGGACAGATGAAATCTTAAGTTTAACAATAGGAAAATAAATCCACAACAGCGCCTTTACAAAATAGGACTATACTCACTATAGCAATTCGAAAAAAACTACCAAAATCCAGAAGGGTGATAGGTGTCGATGGTGCTAAAGAAAGCGTCCCTGGTAACTGTATTGGCGTTGGCTGTCGGAACGGCTTCCGCAGGCGCGGCGTTCGCCGCAACAGCAACGACAACGAGCGCGGTTCAGATTACGAATTCGGCTTACATCGTGAACGGAACGATGGTTAGTCTGGGTACGATCATGGAGAAGGGCACGACTCTCGTATCTCTCAGAGATTTAAGCGCGAAGCTCGGAGCCAAGCTGCAATCGGCCGGCGGCGTCGTTCAAGCGAAGCTGAACGGCCATACGGTAGAGCTGAAAGCGGGCAGCGCCGTTCTTAAGGTAGACGGAGCGGAGCACAAACTGAACGTTCCGGTCAAAAATGCCAAAGGCGTCACTTACGTGGAGCTGGAAGCCTACGTCGAAGCGCTGGGCGCCAGCCTGTACGAAGACGAGAAAGGCTCGGTCTGGATCGACGCCAAGCTGCTGTCGAACGTGGATCGCATCCAATGGGTCGATGCGGAGCGCTTCATCGCTACGCAAGAGAACGAGACGGGACGCGCGGATTACCTCGTGGAAGCCGCTACGGGCAAGTACCGTCTGTTGGACGTGGCCGCGGACGCTTCCGAGCTGGCCGTTTCTTCGGACGGCAAGAAAGCCGCGTACACGACCGCGGACGGCCATGTGTCCGTGCTCGATCTGACGCGAGCAAGCAGAGCCGTCGTCGTCAGCTCGGATTCGAGCATCAAGCCTGAGCTTGTATGGTCGGCCGACGGCGCAAGCCTTTATTTCCTGCAAGGCGACAAAGGCAGCGTTATCGCCAAGCTGGATCCGGAGATCAACAAGATTACGAAAATTCTCGAAGACAAGGTCGACTACAAAGCGAATCTGCAAGTATCCGAGGACGGAAAGACGTTCACTTACACGGTGACGAAGCCGGGCGCCGTGGTCGCCGACGCCTCCAAGCCGGTCGAAGCGGACGACGTGGCCATCGACATGAAGGGAACGGAGCCGCAAATCTATCAATATACGGTCGATCCTTCCGTGAAAGAGAACAAGGCCGTGCAGCTGACGGCCTCCGCCGACGATAAGGTGTTTATCCGCGCCGCTTCGGACGGATCGGCAGCCGCCTACGTCAGCGTTAGCGGAGACGCCGCCGCCAAGTCGACTCTTGTCAAAGTGGGCAAGGACAAAAACGTCGCTACGTTGTTCAACGAGAGAGACGTGTATCAAGCGGAGTACGCCGACGGTAAATGGTACGTGCTGACGGAAGGTGACGGAGAGAAGCTGTTCGTATACGAAATCGATCAAGCGACGAAGGCGGCGAAACGGATTTATGAGCTGTCCGACTCCGTCAGCGAGATCATCGTTAAGCCGGGAGCGCCCATGGCCGTCATGCAAGACGGACGCGTATTCCTGGAACTGAACGGGCGCTGGAAGCCAGTGTCCCGCTAATCGACTCGAGAGGAGAATATATTCATGAAATGGTTCAAATCTTTATCCGTCGCCGCTCTGGCGATCGCCCTGGTTTCCACCTCCGTATCCGCGGTCGGAGCGGCAAGCTCCCTGAAAGGCAAAATCGTCATTAACGGTTCTTCCGCGCTGCTGCCGCTAACGCTGCAAGCGGCCAACGAATTCAAGAAGCTGCACCCGAAAGTGAAAATTTCCGCTTCCGCGGCAGGTTCGATCACGGGTCCGCAATCGGTCCGCAAGGGCATCGCCGATATCGGCGCGGTCGACTGGGACGCGTCCCAGGACGTCCCGGGCTTCAAGAAGTTCGAAGGGCAAGTCGCGCATAAAGTCGCAATCATCCCGTTCGCGGCCGTCGTCAACAAGAACGTCAAAGTCGAAGATCTGACGACGAAGCAGCTGCAAGACATTTTCTCCGGGAAAGTGACCAACTGGAAGGACGTAGGCGGAGACGACGCCGACATTATTGTCGTCAACCGCGCGTTCGGCTCCGGAACCCGCGTCAACTTTCAGATGAAAGCTCTGCAAGGCACGGAATTCATCAGCAAAGGCAACAACTACAAGGAAGTCAAATCGAGCGGCGACATGAAGACGGCTGTGGAGACGACGCCTAACTCGATCGGCTACATGGACCTCGTGTACGTGACGAGCAACATGAAGGCGCTGAAAATCAATAAAGTCGCTCCTACGGAAGCGAACGTCGTCAACGGCACCTATAAAGTGTGGGGTTACGGCTACTACATGACGAAGGGCGAGCCGGACGGCGCGACGAAAGAGTTCATCGAATACATCCAGAGCGCGAAGTTCCAAAACGGTTCCCTGAAAAAGCTGAAGTTCATCCCGATCTCCGCGATCAAATAATCGGCCATTGTTCGAACGATCAATCACATTACATTCGAGAAGAAACCAGCGAAGCGGCTCCCTCGCCAAGCTGGTTTCTTCATGGGAGGAACCTGGAGTTATGCAACTGGACACGTCGGCGCGTCCTTCGATCGCCGGCCCGAACGCGTCCGGGCTCGGCACTAGCATCAAGGCCGGCTCGGGCAAGTCGTTCGACCGGAAAAACAGACTTCTGTTTTACAACCGTTTTTTCAAGCTGGCTTGCATTGCCAGCGCCGTGTTCGTCTGCCTCATTCTGTTCGGCATCCTGTTTCTGATGTTCCGCACCGGCGTGCTGACGTTCCGCGATGTATCCCCGATGACGTTCTTCTTCTCGACGGATTGGAGTCCGGAGAAAGACCGTTACGGCGCTTTCGTCTTTATTTTCGGCACGTTCGCCTTGACGCTGTTGACACTGCTTATCTCCGTGCCTCTGTCGGTCATCATCGCAGTCTTCCTTGCCGAGGTCGCTCCGACGTGGCTGCGCAATCTGCTCCGTCCGGTGCTCGACCTGCTCGTCGGCATTCCGTCCGTCGTCTATGGCTTCCTTGGGCTGACGATCCTTATTCCGCTGCTCAGGGATATAACAGGAACGAATATGGGCGACGGCATTCTCGCGGCGGCGATCGTGCTGACGATCATGGTGCTGCCGACGATCAGCCGGGTGAGCGACGACGCGATCAGCGCGGTTCCGCGAAAATATAGGGACGCCTCTTACGCGCTCGGCGCCACGAGGTTCCAGACGATATTCAAGGTGACGATTCCGGCCGCCCGCAGCGGCATTCTGTACGGGGTTATTCTGGGAATGGCCCGGGCAATCGGCGAGACGATGGCCGTCGTCATGGTCATCGGCAACACGCCGCAGCTGGCCGACGCGCTGTTCAAGCCGACGTCGGTGCTGACGAGCAACATCGTCATGCAGATCGCCAACGTCCCGTTCGATTCGACCTGGAACAACGCGCTGTATATGATGGGCTTCCTGCTGCTTGTCATCTCTCTGTTGATGATCGTGCTCGTGAGGCTGCTGCAGCGGAAGGGGGCCCATTCATGAAAAATGCGACCGGAGCGGCCCGCAGCCCGTTCAGCTCGGGCCGGGGAATCAATTCGTTCAACAACCGGCTGTTTACCGCATTCGTCTGGAGCGCGTCCGCGGCCATGGTTCTGTTCATTCTCGCGCTGCTTTATCTGATTCTGCAGAAGGGGCTGCCTACGCTGACCTGGGATTTCATTCTCGGGCTTCCGAGCGAGATCGAGGAGGGCGGGGGCATCGGCCCGGCTCTGTTCAATTCTTTCTATATGCTGCTGATCTCGCTGTTCATCGCCGTGCCGCTCGGGATGGCCGCAGGCATCTACTTGGCGGAATTCGCGCCGAACAACAAGCTGATCGGCTTCGTCCGCATCTGCGTGGAGGGGCTCGCCTCCGTGCCTTCCATTATCTTCGGTCTGTTCGGGATCGCTTTGTTCGTGGAGATGTTCCAGATCGGGCTGACGATTCTGGGAGGCGCGGTCAGCCTCGCGTTCCTGAACTTGCCGGTCATGACCCGGGTGACGGAGGAGTCGATCCGCGCCGTGCCCGGGGAGCTGAAGCAGGCTTCGTTCGCGCTTGGCGCGACCCACCTGCAGACGATTCGCCGAGTGCTCGTTCCGTCGGCGATCAACGGTCTCGTGACCGGACTTTGCTTGATCGCGGGCCGCGCGTTCGGGGAGAGCGCCGTCATCATTCTGACGGCGGGGGTGACGACCTCGGGAGAGATGTGGGATTTCAATCTGTTGTCGCCGGGCGAGACGCTGGCCGTTCATCTGTGGTACGTCCAATCGGAAGCGATCGTGCCGGATGCGGTGTCGATTTCCGACAAGGCGGCCGCCGTGCTCGTGTTTGTCATTCTGCTCTTTAACGTCCTGTTCCGCATTCCGCTCTGGATCAAGGAAAGAAATAGCCGTTAATCGAAGTGGATCGTTTTTTTTACACAGAGTTAACAAAAGTCAAATCCGGAATTAACACAACCCTCTTAAGATAAATCTTGTAAGCAAAAATAAGAGATTTTGAGGAGTGGGGATGTTGTTGAAGAAGTTTTCTCGCAAAGGATTGCTCTTGTTGACGGTAATGACGGTCGTATTCGTTACGGCGTGCGGCAACGGAAATTCAGATAAGAACGGGGCGTCTCCGAGCGCGTCAAGCGCGAGCCCGTCGGCCTCGCAGCCGGCCAGCTCGGAAGCGCCGAGCAGCGAAGCGGTCAAGCTGTCCGGACAGATCGAAATCGACGGCTCCAGCACCGTATTCCCGATTACCGAAGCGGTCGCCGAAGAATTCGGCAAAGAACAGGGCAACGTCAAAGTCGCGGTCGGCGTATCCGGGACGGGCGGCGGATTCAAGCGCTTCTGCGCCGGGGAGACTGCGTTCAGCAACGCCTCGCGTCCGATCAAGGGCGAAGAAGCCGAGCTGTGCAAGACGAACGGCGTCGAGTTCACCGAACTGAAAGTCGCGTTCGACGGATTGTCCGTAGTGGTTCATAAAGATAATGATTTCATCGATCATCTGACAGTAGAAGAGCTGGCTAAAATCTTCGGCACGGAAAATCCAGCTAAAACGTGGAGCGAAGTGCGCGCGGGTTGGCCGGCAGAAAAAATCCTCGTGTTCTCGCCAGGGGCCGACTCGGGGACGTTCGACTACTTCAACGAAGAAATTCTCGCCAAGAAGGGCCTTCGCACGGACGATGCCGTCTCCTTGAGCGAAGACGACAACACGCTGGTGCAAGGCGTAGCAGGCAGCAAATACGGAATCGGGTATTTCGGCTTCGCCTATTATGAAGAAAACGCCGGCAAGCTGAAGGTCGTGCCGATCGACGGAGGATCCGGTCCGGTCGAGCCTTCCAACGAAACGATCAAGGACGGCAGTTACTCTCCGCTTTCCCGTCCGCTGTTCATCTACGTGAACAACAAGCAGTACGAGCGCCCGGAAGTGAAAGAGTTCGCGAAATTCTTCATGGACAACGTTCCGGAGCTGTCTGCGGAAGTCGGTTATATCCCGATGCCGCAAGAAACTTACGACGCAGAAAAAGCGAAGCTGTAAGCCATCACTAGCCGGATCTGCAGATGAAGAGAGGTTCCCCAGGACGAGCCGCGAAGCGCTGGGGACTTCCCTTTTTTTTGCCGGACGAGGACAAGGAGAGAAGACACGACTATGCCGGATCAAGCTATTCCGAGCGTTGACGCCAAACACCCGCCCGCGAAGCCGAAAATGCAGTTCAAGAACAAAAGAAAGAGCTTAATGAATTGGATTATGCCGGTTTTATTGTTTCTGTGCGCAGCCACTTCTATTCTTACGACTATAGGAATCGTCTATACGCTGTTATCCGAGACGCTGAGCTTTTTCGCTAAAGTTCCGTTTATCGATTTCATTACCCAGACACGCTGGAACCCATTGATGGGAGAAAAAACTTACGGTATTTGGCCGCTTCTGAGCGGCACGCTTCTCATTACCGTTATCGCTTGTCTCGTGGCGGTCCCGATCGGGCTCGCGGCGGCGATCTACTTGAGCGAATACGCGCCCAAGCGCGTCCGCAAAATCGTTAAACCGATATTGGAAGTCCTCGCGGGTGTCCCGACGATCGTCTACGGATACTTCGCGTTAACTTTAGTAACTCCTACACTGCAATCCCTTATACCCGGCTTGCCGATATTTAATGCGCTGAGCGCGGGAATCGTCGTTGGCATCATGACGATCCCGATGGTTTCCTCGCTGAGCGAAGACGCCATGTCGGCCGTTCCCCGCTCCTTGAGGGATGGGGCATACGCCCTCGGGGCGACGCGCTTCGAAGTGGCCCTGAAGATCGTGCTTCCGGCCGCGTTCTCCGGAGTCGTCGCCGCGGCGGTGCTGGCCTTCTCCAGAGCGATCGGGGAGACGATGATCGTAACGGTCGCGGCGGGAGCGACTCCGAAGCTGACGGCTAATCCGATGGAGAGCATTCAGACGATGACGGCGTACATCGTGCAAGTGAGCTTGGGCGATACCCCGCACGGCTCCATCGAATACGGATCGATCTTCGCGGTCGGTATGACGCTGTTCGTCATCACCATGCTGCTTAATATTACCGCGCAATGGCTGGCGAAGCGGTTCCGGGAGGAGTACTAATGAAAGATTTGATTCAGGAAGATCGCGGAAGAGTATTGATGCGCAGAAGGATCGACTTCGCGTTGAACTTGTTGTTCCTTGCCGCGACCTCCGTGGGCGTTCTGGTCCTGGTCGTGTTGATCGTGGATATCGTCATGGACGGCCTGAACAATTTGACTCCGGAATTGTTCAACAACTATCCGTCGAGAAAAGCTGCGCAAGCCGGGATGAAGTCGGCGATCGTCGGCACGATCTATATGCTGCTGATCATGGCGCCGATCTCGTTCGTCTTCGGCGTCGGCGCGGCGATCTATCTGGAAGAGTATGCGAGCAAAAACAGGTTTACCCGGTTTATTCAGTTGAATATCAGCACGCTCGCGGGCGTGCCGTCCATCGTATACGGCATTCTGGGCTTAACTTTATTCGTGAGGCTGATGGCGCTCGAACGGAGCTTGATCGCAGGTGCCCTGACGATGACGCTTTTGGTGCTGCCCATCATCATCGTCGCTTCCCAGGAAGCGATCAAGGCGGTGCCGAGATCGCGGAGGGACGCCTCGTTCGCGCTCGGGGCGAATAAGTGGCAGACCGTCTCCCGGGCGGTCATGCCATCGGCCCTTCCCGGCATTCTGACCGGTGTCATCTTGGCCATGTCGCGCGCGATCGGCGAGACGGCGCCGCTGGTCATGATCGGCGCGCTGACCTATATCGCGTTTCTGCCGGACAGCCTGAAGTCTTCCTTCACCGTCATGCCGATTCAAATCTTCAACTGGATCTCCCGTCCGCAGGAAGAGTTCCACATGCTGGCGGCCGCGGGCATCATCGTCCTGCTGGCCATGCTCCTTCTGATGAATTTCTCGGCGATCCTGCTTCGCAACAAATTCCAAAATAAACTATAGTGAAGGAGTCCGACCCAGGATGAAGCCCATTATCGAGATTAACGAATTGGACTTGTATTACGGAGACTTCCATGCTTTGAGGAAAGTGAAGATGGAAATTCCCGAGAAAGCCATTACCGCGTTCATCGGTCCGTCCGGCTGCGGCAAGTCTACGCTTCTGCGCACGTTTAACCGGATGAACGACATGATTCCGGGAACCCGCATCGATGGGACGGTCGCGATCGCAGGAACGGATATCTATTCGAACGAAGTCGACGTGGAGACGCTGCGCAAGCGGGTGGGCATGGTGTTCCAGCAGCCGAATCCTTTTCCGAAGTCGATCTACGACAACGTCGCCTACGGTCCGCGTCTGCACGGCATCACCGACCGGAAGAAGCTGGACGAGATCGTCGAGACGAGCTTGCGCTCCGCCGCGCTGTGGAATGAAGTGAAGGATCACTTGAAGCGTTCGGCTTACAGCATTTCCGGGGGTCAGCAGCAGCGTCTGTGCATCGCCCGCGCTCTCGCGGTCGAGCCGGACATTCTGCTGATGGATGAGGCGACTTCGGCGCTCGACCCGATTTCCACGCTGAAGATCGAGGAGCTGGCGCAGGAGCTGAAGGACCGGTACACGATCGTTATGGTCACGCACAACATGCATCAGGCGGCTCGGGTATCGCAGCAGACGGTGTTCTTCCTCAACGGAGAAGTCGTCGAATATTCGGAGACGGAGCGTCTGTTCTCCAATCCGACGGATCAGCGTACGGAAGATTATATTAGCGGACGGTTCGGTTGAACCTGCGGGAGGATGGATCGGAATGATGGTAAAAAGGCTGGAGTTCGATCATGGCTTGGAGGAAATTACCCAACTGCTGATCGAGATGGGCAATCGCGCCGAGATGGCGCTCACCGAATCGATGGACGCGTTGAAGAGCGGGGACATAGACACCGCTAAGCGGATTGTCAAGTCCGACTCCGAGCTGAACCAGCTGGAAGAGAAGGTGAGCGAGATCGGCGCGAAGCTGATCGCCACGCAGCAGCCGGTCGCCAAAGATTTGCGGCGTATTCTGATCGCGTTCAAAATTTCGAGCGATCTGGAGCGGATGGGCGATCTGGCCGTCGATATCGCCAAAGTCGTCATCCGGCTGGACGGACAGCCGCTGATCAAGCCGCTGCTCGATCTGCCGCGCATGGCCGACATCGTCGCGGTGATGATCCAGGAGTCGCTGCAATCGTACGTCGAAGAGAACGTCGACTTGGCTTATAAGAGCGCCAAGGACGACGACCAGGTCGACGCTCTGTATTCGCAGATCATCCGCGAGCTGTTCTCGCTCATGGTCGAGAATCCGAAGACGGTCGGCCAGGCGATGCTGCTCAGCTTCGTCGGACGGTACATCGAGCGGATCGCGGACCACGCGACTAACATTGCCGAGAGTGTCGTCTATCTGATGACGGGCAAGCGGCCGGACTTGAACCAGTAGATACGGAAACGGCGCGCTTCCGGACATACCGGTCGACGCCGGAAGAGGTGTCCGTTGGGCATAGACCGTCGGCGAGCCTGGATGAATTGACAATCGCCCGTTCACTGTGCTAGATTGAGCACAGGATCAAGAACGGAGCCGCGGGTCCGCGGAGAGTACGGAAGACCGCCCTTCGGGGCGGTTTTTCGATTTTGGGCACAAAAATGGGGGGTTATCATGGACGATGTATACGAATCGACCGAGGGGAAGGGCATTTCCATCGGCATCATCGGTCCGGACGATTCGGTCAAGCGAATATTGAAGGTTCTGAAAGCGTTTCCCTCCTTCATTCCGGTACCCAGGCCCTACGAGGAGGAGGATGCGGCCCCGCGGCTGGCCGAAGAAATCGCGGACGGCGTGGAAGCGATTCTCGTGTCGGGACCGCTGCCTTACCGCAGAATTCGGGAGGAGGCGGGGGTAAAGACAGCGCTGCATTTCGTGCCGCTAACCGATACCGGTTTTTACCGGGCGCTGGCCCGGCTGAAGAATGCGCTGGGACCGGACAGGCGGCTGCGATTGTCGATCGACACGATCGGCGGACAGGTGGTCGGCAAGCTTCTGATGGAGATCGGGGAATCCCGCGTCGAGGCGGACCATTACGGAGGATCGGTTTATCCGACCCGGGAGGAGCTAATCGCGTTCCACCGGGAGCGGTACGAGTCCGGCGCGTGCGACGGGGCTTTGACCGCCGAAGGGTCGGTCGCGCGGGCGCTGACGAAGCTCGGCGTTCCGAACGAATGGGTGATCCCGACCGACGAGAACATTACGGTCGCTCTGGAGCGCGCGCTGCTGTCGACGGAAACCCGCCAGAGCAAAGAAGCGCAGATCGTCGTCGGTCTGCTTAACGCGGATCACTTCGAGAAGCGGATTCACGGCCATTCGACCGAGCACGAGGTGCAGAAGTTCAAACTGGACATTCACCGGATGCTGCTCGACTACGTGGAATCGCTGGATGGCTACCTGACCCCGCTCGGCGGGGACGAGTATTTGTTTTTTACGACGCGGGGCATCTTCGAACGGGAAACGGGAGGCTACAAGACGATTCCGCTCGGCAAGCAGGCTTATCAGAAATTCGGCCTGTCTCTCAGCATCGGCATCGGGTTCGGGCGTTCGGCCAACGAAGCGGGCACGCATGCGAGAGCCGCGCTTCGCAAAGCGAAGGAAGCCGGCGGGGATACGTGCTTTATCGTGCGCGAGGACAAGACGCTGATCGGCCCGCTGGCGATGGCGGATTCGCTGGAGCAGAACCTGTCGCTCACGGATGCGGAGCTGCTGAAGAGAGTGGAGGGCGCGGGCATGACGTCCGCCTACTTGAGCAAGCTGCTCTCCCAGGCCGCGCGCACCGGCAGGACGGACTATATGGCTCACGAGATGGCCGCGCTGCTGAACGTGACCGTCAGAACGGCGCATCGGCTTATTCTCCAATGGCTCGATCACGGACTGGTCAGGATCGTCGGCGTGGAGAAGGTTCCGAAGGGCAGGCCGCGGCAAATTTTCCGGCTGATCTTTCTGGAGGATGAAGGCTGGAGATAGCCGGGGGAGGGGAGAGCGCAAGCTTTCTGTTTATTTACGGACAACATAAAGATTTGTCTTTTAATAAATGATGGGATTATGATGAAGGTATTCTCGACAATGGAAGGGAGAAACAACGAATGAGATCGATCGAAGAGCTGGAGGCCAAGCTGGCCGAACCTTCGGAGGCGCTGGTCAGCGATATCGCCTCCATCGAGGGCGACATTCTGCTGTTGGGCGTAGGGGGGAAGATGGGGCCGAGTCTGGCCAGACTGCTGATGAACGCGATCAAGCGGGCAGGCAGGGGCAACCGGGTCATCGGAGCGTCGCGTTTCTCGGAGAAGGGGCTGCGGGAGCAACTGGAGGCCGAGGGGATCGAGACGATCGCGTGCGACTTGCTGAACGAGGAGCAGCTGCAAAGCCTGCCGGACGCTCCGAACGTCATCTATATGGCCGGCAACAAGTTCGGCACGACGGGCAACGAATCGTTCACCTGGGCGATGAACGCGTATCTGCCGGGCAGAGTGGCGGAGAAGTACCGCGATTCGCGAATCGTCGTCTTCTCCTCGGGTAACGTCTATCCGTTCACGCCGGTCGGCTACGGAGGAGCTGACGAATCGGTTTCGCCTTCGCCGGTCGGGGAATACGGCCAATCGTGTTTGGGACGGGAGCGCGTTTTCGAGCATTTTTCCAAAATCAATCGCACGAAAATGCTCATCTATCGGCTTAATTATGCGATCGACCTGCGCTACGGAGTGCTGCTGGAAATCGCCGAAGCGGTCCGCTCCGGCAAGCCGATCGACCTGACGATGGGGCACGCGAACGTCATCTGGCAGGGAGACGCCAACGAGATCGCTATCCGTTCGCTGCTGGCGTGCGAGGCGCCCGCCCGCTTCCTGAACGTGACGGGCCCGGAGACGATGTCGATCCGCTGGGCCGCGGAGCAGTTCGGCAAGAGGCTGGGAACGGAGCCGGTATACACGGGAACGGAGTCCGACAACGCGCTGCTGAACAACGCGACGCAGTGCCATCAACGGTTCGGCTATCCCGGCGTCTCGCTGCTGCAAATGATCGA
>NZ_JBEPYQ010000120.1:0-19648 GCF_041641335.1 Cohnella sp.
TGACTACGAAAAAGCAATCATAATATTCCTAATATAGGTAATTATGGCGAGTAATTTTTCATGTTAGGTTTGATGCATGAGTAGTGCAAAAAAGTGCCTCGGCGAAGCCGGGGCGGCGAGGCCAAGGCCAAAAAAGTGTCTCGGCGAAGCCGGGGCGGCGAGGCCAAGGCCAAAAAAGTGCCTCGGCGGAGCCGGGGCGGTGGGGCCAAGGCCAAAAAAGTGCCTCGGCGGAGCCGGGGCGGCGAGGCCAAGGCCAAGAAAGTGCCTCGGCGGAGCCGGGGCGGTGGGGCCAAGGCTAAAAAAGTGCCTCGGCGGAACGGGGCGGCGGGGGGAGAGGGTCAAGCAAGGCCAAAAGCGTACCTCTGAAGACCATCGCCCGCCGCCCGTCGAGAAGAATCCGGCGAGCCGTTACTCGTACGCCGGAAGAACGACGCCCGGATTTGATTCTGTCACGAATCCGGCCTCGTCGCCGAGGAAGCGCAGTCGCTCGTTGCCTTCGATGCGGAAAGAGTACTCTGTGCCTTCCCACAAAATCCAGCCGCGAACCGGGCGCAGCGTCATGCCGACGATTGCCTGAAGGCGGCCGGCGCGATCGGTGACGATCCGGACGCCGTAAGGGAAGCGGGCAAGCTCGCGTCCGTCCGCGAGGATCGTGCACTCCTCGGGCGAATTGAGCAGCTCGTAAGCCGTTCCGTCTACGGTGCGAGCATACGCCGTCCGTTCCGCCAGCGCGATGCCGTGATCGAGCGGGGAGGGCAGCAGTCCGGTGAACCAGACTTCTCCGGCTGCAGCGGGCAAAATGCCGCAAAGCCGTTCGACGTAATCGAGCAGGCAGAGCAAAGCGGGGGAGTAGCTTTCCGTATAGCCTTCTTCGCCCGTCCACGGGCTGAGCACTTGGCCGAATCTCGTCATGCGCGACAGCGCCGACAGAATCGGCTGCATCGCCCAGACCAGCTCGACATGCCGGCCGTGGTGCTCGAACGCGTGAGGGACGCGAATGAGGCTGAGAAAATTCGTCGCGCCCGCCCAGCTGTTGTAGGCCGAATGCGGGTCGAAGCGCGGGTCGTCCATCGCGATCGAGGTGAACGGATATTTGGCGAAAAACTTGCGCGTATTCAGCAGATACCGCCTCAGACTCGACGCGAACAGGTCGGAGTCGCCGACTTCGCAGGCGAGCACTCTCAGCAGCACGTCGGACTGAAGGCGCACGAAGCGGTCGTGTTTGTCCCGGTCGTAGAAAAACCCGTCGTTCCCGTCGTAGCAGTGCCGGAACAGCGCGCGCAGTGACTGCTCGGCCCGCTCCTCCCACGAGGCGTCCTTCCCAAGCTCCCGCGCCATCCGGGCAAGATACTTGCGCGAGCAATAGACGCTGGCCGTCAAGTCCGGCGCCAGGAAAGGAACGAGCGGCGAATCCGGATCGACCTGCGCCGGATCGCCCCGGTGGGGCGTATCGGCTACGTGCCAGAATCGCGGAGACAGGTCGTGGCCGGTGTCGAAGGCGCAGAACGCCTCGACGCAGCCGGTGCCGCGCGTGTTGCGATACTTCTCCAGCCACTCGTCGTACCGGCTCAGCGCCGCGTACATTTTCTCCAGAAATCCCCGGTCGTTGCCGTTCAGCAAATAATAATTCCATACGCTTCTCGCCGGAGGGGATACGAGCTGGATTTGGCGGAAGACGGGACCGCCTTCCGCGATCTTGTAAGGGATGAGCCCGTCCTCTCGCTGATGGTCGGCGAACTGCTCGTAGGTCGAACGAGAGACGGAAGGGACGAACCGCGCCAGCAGTTCGGCGTTGATCGTTCCCGTGCTTTCGAGCCAGCAGCCTTTGTACACGCCGCCTTCCTGCAGCGTCAAGGAGCCGTCCGGCTCACGCGACACGCAGTCGGGCAGCTTGTAGACGGCGGAGTAATACGCGTTCTCAAGTGTTCCTCCGGATGCGGCGAACTTAACGCCGGACCAGGCGAATTCCGTCAGGAAGGCGCGGCCGGATTCGTTGGCGAGCCCGTCGGCCTGGCGGAGCAGATCGATGGAACGAAGCCGTTCCAGTAATGTATCCATTGCGATAGGCACCTCATTTGCGGAAACCGGGTCAGCGCTTGTATTCCGAAGGGCTGATCCCGGTGATGGATTTGAACACTTGGCTGAAATAGGTCGAATTCTGGAAGCCGACCATCTCGCTGATCTCGTAAACCATATATTGGCCGGTCGACAGCAGTTCCTTGGCTTTCTCGATGCGGTACTTATTGAAGTAGGTGACGAACGGCTCGCCGGTGATTTTCTTGAACAATTGGCTCAAATAGTTGCGGTTGACGTGGATTTTGGCCGCAATTTCTTCCAGCGTAATGTTCTGGTGGTAGCATTTCTCGATGAAGTCGCCGATGACGCGGTCGATCAGCGCATGACTCTTCTTCCCCTGCAAGTTTTCCTTGATCTGCGCGATGGCGCGGGACATCTGCTCGTCCATCCAGTCGATCAGCCCTTTGGCCGTCGCGTTGCGGTTCAAGGAGACGAGCAGCTCCTCCAGACCGGTCTCGTCGTCGGAAGCCTGCGCGGCCGAGGACCAGGCGGAAGTCCGCCAGGCGCTGATCAACCCGGCGCAGACTCCCTTAAGTCCGGGCAGGGAGGAGGAGACGAACGCGCGGTTCGACTTCAGCTCCTGCCATAGATCGGCCGCGTCCTGCAGCTGCTTCTGGAAGATGGCGTCGTTCAGCTTGCGGATCAGGTCCAGCGGCATGAGCCGCTCTTCCTCGGGCTCCGCCTTTTCCGTGAACGGGTAGATCCGGTTCCAGTCGTTCATTTCCGCCGTCTCGATCGCGGACTGGCTCTCCAGGAACGAATCGAGAATGTGCTCGTAACCGTTACAGGGAGTTCCCAATCCGCCGAGCATCGAGATTTTCATATATTGCAGCACGTTGTCCACGATCGCCGTCGACGCTTCCATGATAGTCGCGCCGACGGTTTCATCCATCGGCGCGCCGCCGAGGAAGAGAATGACGAAATCTTTGTCCGAATAGGCGATGACCTCCGCGGCAAGATCCGAATAGGCTTCCAGCCGTTTGTCCAGCACTTCGCGGATAATGTTGCCGGTGCCGAAGCGGAGCAGCTGCCAATCGCGCTCCTCCGTGCGGGTGCGGCCTTCCGTGCGGATGAGGCTGAGCGTCAGCGCCTGCACGGTCGTCTCCTGCGGCAGCTCCATGAATTCGATGCGCTGCCAGGGGAGCTCCTCGCGCCGATAGCGGGTGGACAGCAAGTCGCGGAAAAACAGCTCTCTCATCGAGCGCTGCACGATGTCCTGCTGTCTGACGTAGCTGGACAGCAGCTCGTCCCGTTCCTTCGATTCGTTCAGCTGCTGCACGACCTCGCGCACGACGAACTCGATCTCGGAAATGCTGGGAGGCTTCAGCAGAAAATGCTGAATGCCTTTGGTGACCGCTTTTCTGGCGTTGGCGTAATCGTCGAAGCCGCTCAGAATGACGACCGGAAATTCGGGATCGATCTCGTGAATCGCCTCCGTCAGCTGGAACCCGTCCATCTTGGGCATGTAAATATCGGTGATGACGATGTCGGGCTTGCATTCCCGGAACAGCTCCAGCGCCTGCTCGCCGTCTCCGGCCGTTCCGACGATGCGAATGCCCATGTCTTCCCAGGGCACGTGCTTCAGCAGGCCGTCGATGACGTATTGATCGTCATCCACCAAGAGAATCGTATTCATCCGCAAGACTCCTCGTTAGTTGATTAAGCTCCTCTTCGTCGCGAATGAGCGGCAGGCGCAGCGATACCCGGGTCTGGCCCGAGTCGAGACGGTCGATCTCCACGCCGTAGGACGGCCCGCAATACAGGTGAATGCGGTCGATGACGTTGCGGATGCCGATGCCCTTGGCGTTCTCGATGACGAAATCCTGCGGAATTCCGACGCCGTTGTCGAGAATGGAGATGCGCAGGGAAGGGGGGACGTCCCCCGACTCGGCCTCGACCTTGACTTCGATGACGGCTTGATCGGCGCGGCTTCCGAAGCCGTGAATGACGGCGTTCTCCAGAAACGGCTGAAGGACGATCTTCGGAATCAGGCAGGAGAACAGGTCCGGCTCGGCTTGCTCCGAGTAGACGATGTCGAAGTTCTGCCGGAATTTCTGGATCGTGATGTAGCAGCGGGCGTGGTCCAGCTCGTCCTTGACGGTGACGTACCACTTGTCGTTGCTCAGTCCGATGCGGAACAGCCGGGACAGCTGGTGCACCATCTGGCTGATCTCGTGGGCTTTGTAATCCATCGCGCGCCAGTGAATCATGTCCAGCGTGTTGTACAGAAAATGCGGCTTGATCTGGGCGTGCAGCAGCCTCAGCTCCGCTTCCCGCCGGTCGCGGTGCTCCTTGTTCAGACGGCCGATCAACTGCTTCAGCCGCTGTACCATGCGATTGAAATGCGTCGTCAAAACCATATATTCCTGGATGCTCGATGCGCCAAGACGCACGTTGAAATCGCCTTTCTCCAGCGTGCGCATGCCGTCCACGATCCGGTGGATGGGCGAGGTCAGCCTCTTCGAAATCCAGAAGGCGATCGGAACGGAGATACCGATGAGGGCGGCGAGCAGCCAGAACGTGAGCTGTCGGATCTCCCTCCCGCTTTCCAGGAAGACGTCGCGTGGAATGAGCTGCATCAGGCGCCAATATTCCATATTTTTATCCGAAGAGATCAGATTGTACGTGCGTCCTTCGATCTCGCCGTCCATCGGCAGCGACGCGTCTCCGAGCAGTCTGGCGAAATCCTCCTTGCGCTCGATGCCTTGTCCGAATCGAATCGACAGGTCCGGAGGCAGCGTGGAGGAGATGTAGCGGCCGGTAGAATCCATGATGACGTAATAGTCTTCGTTGCTCGGAGAGAGCAGGCGCTTGGACAACGTATTGAACAGCATCCGGTCCGGAATGTTGATCTTGACGATGCCGAGCGATTGTCCTCGGTTGCTGATGATGCGCTGTACGTAGCTGACCATTTCCGCGGAGCCGCTCGACTGGTCGTAAGGATGGGAGGGAATCCAGAATCCGTCCGCCTTGTCCATGCGCGCCAGCCAGCCCTGCGTTTCCGCGTCTTCGTACCGGTAGAGGAACCGATCCTGCACCGGAAGGTAGCTGCCGTGCCAATCGGTGTACAGCTCGATGGAATGAATGCCGATCTTGACGGACAGTAGCTTCTGAAACTCCTCGTAGATGCTTTTGCTCTTGGAATAAAAGTCGTAGAAGCTGACCGGGGAATCGGCCAGATGGCCGCGAATCAGCTCGTTCGTCACCAGGAAACGCGCGGTATCCTGAATGCCGGACACGTAATTCGACAGCTTCTGAGACGTTTCCTCGAGCAGCTCCTTTTTCGTTTCGCGGATTTCACGATAGGCGAGATCCGAATAGGTCGAGTAGAAGAGGCCGGCCGACAGCAGCAGAAGAACGACGTTGAATCCGATAAAACAGAGCACCATGAGCGTAAACAGTCTGGTCGGATATTTGAAAAGCGCGCGCATAGGCTCCATCCTTTTCTCGGGGTGTCGTTCTTATTCTACCCTTTCAGGCCGGACGTTGCGATTCCTTGCGTGAAGTATCTCTGGCCGGCGAAGAAGATCAGCAAGCTAGGAACGATAGAAAGCACGGACATCGCGAACACTGCTCCCCAGTTGGAGTTGCCGCTGGAATCGAGGAACAGGCGCAGACCGAGCGGTACCGTGAATTTCTTGATGTCGCTGAGATAGATCAATTGACCGAAGAAGTCGTCCCATGTACCGAGGAACGTAAAGATCGCAGCCGTCACCAGAGCCGGCGTGCAGAGCGGCAGAATAATGCGGAAGAACAGCATGAACCAGCCGGCGCCGTCGATCTTCGCGCTCTCGTCGAGCTCTTTGGGGATACCCCGGATAAACTGGACGATCAGAAACACGTAGAACGCCTCGGCGAAAAACTTCGGAACGGTAAGAGGCAGGAACGTGTCCACCCAATTCAGCTCATGAAAAATGATATATTGCGGAATTAGCGTCACGTGGCCCGGCAGCATGATCGTGCCGAGCATGAGCGCGAACCACAGATTTTTCAGCGGGAAATCGATTCGCGCAAAGGCGAAAGCGGCCATGGACGAGCTCAGCACGACTCCGAAAACGGCGATCACGCACAGCATGATGGAGTTGACGAAGAAGTTGCCGAACTGAATATTTCTCAGGCCGGACCAGCCGCTCTTGTAATGCTCGAGCGTAAAGGAGCTCGGCCACAAGTTTTTGTCGGTAAAAATCAGGGTCGTCGGTTTGAAGGAGCTGCTGATCAGCCAAAGAACGGGATACAGCATCAACGCTCCGAGAGCGAGAATCAATACGTGCAAGAGACCGTTTTTTACATTCTTAGGTATCGTCATCTTTTATTTCCCCCCATCCGAATAGAAGACCCAGTAACGAGAGGACAGGAACAGCAAGCCCGTAATGATCGCTATAATGAAGAGCAGTACCCAAGCCATCGCGGAAGCGTAGCCCATGTCAAGGAAAGTAAAGCCCTTAATATACAAATAGAGGGAGTAGAGCAGGGTAGAGTTGATCGGTCCGCCGGATCCGCCGCTTATGATGAAGGCTTTGGTGAACGTCTGGAACGACTGGATCAACGTAATCGTCAGGTTAAAGAAGAGCACCGGCGTGAGCAGCGGCATCGTAATTCTCGCGAATTGGCGCACTTTGCCCGCTCCGTCCACGGTTGCGGCTTCGTAGAGCTCCGTCGGAATTTGCTTAAGACCGGCCAGGAAAATGATCATCACCGATCCGAACTGCCAGACGGATAACCCGATCAGCGAATAAATCGCATAAGAAGGACTAGAAATCCAGGCCGGTCCTTCGATTCCGACCATGGCCAAGCCTTGGTTGAACACGCCTTCTTTGTCGAATACCTGTTTCCACAGCACGGAGATGGCAACGCTGCCCCCCAGCAGGGAAGGGATATAGTAGATCGTCCGGTACAAATTCAGCAGACGCAGTCCCTGGTTGAGCAGCATCGCGATCGCGAGGGCGAACGAGAGCCGGACCGGGACGGACAGGAACACGTATTTCATCGTGACCCAGATCGAGTCTTTAAGCCGGTAGTCGTCGGTAAACATGCTTACGTAGTTTTTCGTGCCGATCCATTCCGGAGTCGTCAGCAGATCGTATTTCGTGAACGATAAGTACAGCGAGGCGATAATCGGACCCAGCGTCAAGGCGAAAAATCCGATCAACCACGGCAGCAGAAAGGCATACCCGGCCAAGTAGGTTTTATATTTTCCCATCGAGCATCCATCTCCATCCTTAAGGGAAAAAAAGGGGAGCCGTGGGGGCTCCCGCAAAGAATCCCGTTTCTATTGGTTTGCTCTAGCAAGCATTTTTTGCATTTCCGTCATGAATTCTTCCGAAGCGGAATCGATGGAGGCTGCGCCGAAGGCGATTTTCTCGCTCGTCAATTTTAGAAGCTTGATGAATTCATTGTCGTAAGGAAAGTGCTCGTATCCGTTGCCCGTCGAAATCTTCGTCGCGAGCGAGATGTAGTCGTACAGGATTTTGTCGACCGGAGTCGATTCCGCGGACAGAGCGTCGCGGATTTTCGCCGAAGGCGGAACGCCGCGGGTGCTGCCCAGGATGACGGCCGCTTCCGGATCGTTGACCATGAAGTCCATGAACTTGGCTACTTCTTCCGGATATTTCGTTCCTTCATAGGAAGTCATGAATTGTCCGGACACCGGAGGGCTCATTCCGTTGCCGACAGGTCCGGCAGGGTTCGGCAGCAGGCCGAGCTGGTCTTCCGTCAAAGCTTGGAAACCGAAAATTTGCGAAGCGGATGCGCCCTGGATGGCGACTTGCCCTTTCACGATCAACGATTTGTCCACGGCGTCCGGCGGGTTTGCGACTTGAACTTCCGCAGGAACGATCGCTCCGGCTTGGCGAAGCTCGTCCCACATCGTAAACCAGTTGATCACGTCCTGTTTGTCGAACTTGAGCTCGCCGCTGCGATAAAGCTCTTTGCCGTGGGCGGCCAGGTAAGTCGTGAAGGACGAGTTGTCGCTGGATAGATCGTAAGAGCCGTAGAAGCCTTTGCCGAGCTTCTCGCTGATTTGCAGCGCGCTGTTCTTGAAGTCGTCGAACGTCCAGCTTTCGCCGTTCGGGACCGGAACGCCGGCTTTGTTGAACATCGTCGCGTTGAACAGCAAGGCCGTTTGGCTAACGCCCAGCGTAACGCCGTACAATTTGCCGTCCGCGGTCGCTTCGTTGATCAAGCTTTGATCGAAGTCTTCCAGACGAATGACATTACCGACATAGGGTTGAAGATCAAGGAGCGCGTTGCGACCTACGTACTCCATGATGTTGCCGCCCATCTGGATCAGATCCGGTGCGTTGCCCGCGGCGATCTGCGTGTTCAGCTTGTCGAAGTAGCCGTCCATGCCGGAATATTCGGCCGTGATTGTGATGTTCGGATTTTGTTTCTCGAACAGCTCGATGGCGGCAAGCGTTTTATCGTGTCTCTCTTGCGACCCCCACCATGCCATTCTGAGTTCAACGTTGCCCGGTTTTTCCGAAGCTTTGGCCGAAGCGCTGGGACTGGCTGCGCCAGAGCCCGGCTTGGAGTCGTTCGCGTTGCCGCAAGCGGACAGCAGAAGCGCGCATGTCGCTAGGGCGGCGAACAAAGGTTTTTTGCGTAACATGGAATCGGACCTCCTTTTTTTAACCTGCATGTTCATCATAAGAACTATTCGGTTCCAAGAACATAAAGAAAAGTAAGGGGAACGTATAAAAATGTTAGGTGTTGCTGAAGACGCAGAAAGAAAAGGCGACCCTTGGTCCGTTTCGGACGACGGAAGGGACGCCTCTGTTTCTTCATTATACTCTTCTTATAAATAAGAATGCTTGGCGTAGGTCCGCTTGTAGCGCTGCTCAAGTCCGTTGGAGACGAGCTGGAAGCCCATGATCAGCAGGACGTAGGACGCCATGGGAATGAACAAAATCCATTGGTTGACGTACAGGAAGCCCCTCGCCTGGCCGATCAAACCGGCCCATTCGTTGGTGCGGCTGTGGTATTCGGGCGGGTCCATGTACATCGTCGTGCCGCCTACGAACAAGTTAAAGATCGCTAGTTGCCCAAACAGCGTTAGCACGAGCACGATTTCCTGCACGATCAAAATCAGGAAGCTTTCTTTCAAGAACGGGAACAGATGGGAGCGAACGATCTTCCAGTGCCCGGCCCCGAGCGATTCGCTGGCAAGCACGTAAGGCCTATCGCGCAGGACGAGCGTCTTATCCTTGATCGTCGACAGGACGGAAGGGACTCCGACCGCCGTCAGCACGATTCCGAGCAGCGCGGAAAGCTGCAGCGGAGACAGGGAGGAATTGATCGAGATGCCGATAAGCAGCAGCCAAGTGATCAGGAAGATCGGGATGCCGTTGAGCGCTTTCCAGGAATCGGCCGCAGGTCGCCTCGACGGCTTGTTCCCTCCGAAGTAGCCGAGCAGCATGCCGAGCAGGCCGCCGACAAACACGCGCGCCAAGGCGATGCCGAAGGAGAGGAACAGCGTATATTTCGCGCCGTCCAGCAGCTTGGCCAGCAGATCGTAGCCGTATTTGTCCGTGCCGAGCGGATATTCGCCGCCCGGAGCGGCCGGAGGAGCGACGACCGTTCCTTTGCCTTGATCGTCCACGATATATTCGACTTTCAATTGGTCGCCGAGATCGCGGGGGGACAAGTATTCTCCGAACAGGGCGCCCAGCGCGATCAGGACAGTAATCGCCAGTCCGGCCAGCAAGCTCTTGTTCATCGGGAAATCACCTTCTCCCATCCCCACAGATAAAGTCTGATCAGCACGTATACGACGGCGTACAAAATAATTAACGTCATTAATCCATTAACGACCAACGCGTATTGATATCCTCCGAAGCCGAATGCGTCCGAGAACAGGAACATCGTCACCCCGTTGAGGTTGTACAAGTATTCCACGACGAAAATGTTGCCCATGAGAATGCCCAGCAGCTTGTGCAGATCCGCCTTGAAGAATGGCAGCACGTTAGGCAGGGCATGATGGAAAACGATACGTCTTCTGCTTAACCCGCGCGCTTTGGCGAAGCCGATGTAATCCTCGCTCAGCGTAAGCTTCATCTGCATCGCCACGTTCTGGATCATATAGTTGGCCGGAATAAGGGCGGCGGAGAGCAGCGGCAGCGCGATCGCGGGATCGTCCGTGGACAAGCTGGCGACCTGGAACACGACGGCTCCGGTTTTCGAAGCGACGAAGACGACGGCGAACTGCAGCAGCAAAATCATGACGAAGTCCGGCAGCGCACCCAGCAGCTCGACGATCCGTTTCAGCCATTCGGCCTTGGAGAGGGCGAAGTAGACGCCGATCAGCAAGCCGGCCGTCATGCCGATCAGGCTTCCGGCGGATATGTAGAAGAAGGACACTCGGAAGGAAGCGCCGATCCGGTCCCAGAAGGAGTATTCGTTTTTGCCGGAGACGAAGCGGAAGGAATCCCCCGATCCGAGTCCGGCTATGTAGTCGCTTAGGGCGGCAAAGCTTTGCGACCAGTGAAGCCGAAGCGAGCCTCCGTCGCCGTCCAGCTGAAGCAGCAGAGGAAGCAGGGAGACGGAGAGGATGAACGCGAGCGCGAGGGGAACGGCCATTGCGGTTTTGACGAGCCTGAACATGCTGGATTCCGCATCCTTTCTCTCATTTCGATGCATCTAGTATAGCTTCGGATAGAGAAGATGAGAAGCGGATTCCGCAAAATCGAGGCGCCGTTAACTTGATACAAACGAGGTATTTCTTACAATATTCAACGGACTATTCTCCGGAGCGCTGAATTTTCGCTCCGCATGTAATAAAATGGCATCATCGCGCGGCTAATACCGGGGGTGGAGACCATTGAGAAAGAGGCATATGACGCTGATCGCGGCAGCCGTTCTTGCGCTAATAGCCGGAGGATGCGCTTCGATGCCGGACGGCGGCGGGGAATGGAAAACGTTCGAGAAGGACGAACGGGTGTCGTTAAAGGTGATGTACTGGGACGAACGGTCGTTCCGCGAAGATTACGGGAATCTATTTCAGAGTGATTACCCGAACGTCGAATTCGAAGTGATCGGGCTTCCGGTCGGCTCGGATCCGTCGCTTACGGTTACCGAATTGTACAACCGGCATATCGAAGAGCATCGGCCGGATATTCTATTTGTCGACAAGCACCGCTGGCTTGCGGAAGAAGGAAAGCTGTTGGAGCTGGACCCGATCATCAAACGGCAGGAGTAC
Organism: Cohnella sp.; assembly: GCF_041641335.1. Classification (NCBI taxonomy): domain Bacteria; kingdom Bacillati; phylum Bacillota; class Bacilli; order Caryophanales; family Paenibacillaceae; genus Cohnella; species Cohnella sp. The sequence continues at coordinate 11,270 of NZ_JBEPYQ010000120.1, forward strand.
GACTTGAACGGCTACATGCCGGCCGTTCTCTCCAAACTCCGGGAGGAAGGGAACGGCAAGCTGTACGGTCTGTCTCCGAATTTCAGAAGCTTCGGCCTCTATTACAATGCCGCGTTGTTCGAGAAATACGGGATAGAGCCGCCTCGCGATTCGATGACGTGGGAAGAAGTGTTCGAGCTGGCGAAGCGGTTCCCGGCTGACGGAGAAGGGAACGATAGAGTATACGGGTTTACGCTGGACGGATTTTCCTCGCCGCTGACGGACATCCTGTACAGCCTGATGGCGCAAAACAGAAAAATTCTCAATGCGGACGGGACGGCGGTCGGGCTGGAAGGCGATTCCTGGAGGGGGGTCTTCGAATCGATCGTCAGCGTCGCGCGCTCCGGATCCTTCTACTTGCCGACGCCGGAAGAGACCGCCAAGCGGACGAGATTCCTGGAGGACGACCGATTCCTGATAGGCAAGTCGGCCATGACTTATCGGGATCATCTCTATCTTCGCCGACTAGGGAATGCCTCCGTCGACTGGGCGGTCGTCAGCGCTCCTGTCGACGCGCTTAATCGCACGCAGAGCAGCGCCTACGAGCTGGGACCGGCATTCGTCATCAACAGACAATCTGTCAACCCCCGCGCCGCGTGGGAATTCGTCAAGTACGCCAATTCCGGGGAGTTCGCCCAGCTCAAATCGAAATCGAGCTCCGACTTCCTGTTCAGCAGAACCGAATACATCCGTCCCCCGTCGGAGCGCGACGTTACGGGACTGTACAAATTGGATCCCGTCGCGAACGCGACCGACGAATTTGTCGCGCTCGAACCGAAGCTTAAAGTGGATATGGCGCAGCTGATCGCAAGCGAACTGAGGGCCGCGGCGGAAGGAAGCAAGACGCTGGACGAAGCGATCGAAGCGATGCGGGAAGACGGGAACGCCTTGCTGCAGCAGATGAAGGCAAGAAGGGAATAATCTCGCAACGTAAGAGGCCGCCCAGCGGCCTCTATTTATTGACCAACTTGCTCTTCTCCGAACCTGAATGGACGATGTCGAGACGAAGGTCGATTTGGTCGACGGCCTCGGGCGAGATGAGCTTTTTCTCGTTCCATCGTCCGGACTTCCAGAAGCGGTAATGGTTGCGAAACAAGTCGTATTCGAGGTTGAGCACGTCCGTTTTGCGGGCATAGCCTTTGCGGACGAGCTGCCGGATTTCCCGTTCGATCGCCTTCTTCGTTTCGCCGGTCAGTTCATCCAAGCTTGTATAGTTCCCGCCTGCCCAATTGACGACATAGCCTTTGGCCTTCATCGAGAGTCGGAAGCGGGGATTCTCGCCCTCTTCAATCAGTTGGAGTTTCGGCTTGGGATAATCGAATACGACTTGAACTTCCGGGTGCGTCCGATCGGGAACGGGAATGGCGGCGCGCACGGTGCCGCTCCTTACCCATCGCAGTCCGGCCAGCTCCTTGAGGGACATATAGCTATGGTACCGATCCTGCTTCATGAAAACAGCGCCTTCGACCATCAGCTTGGGATCCGGTTTCATTTCCGCCTTCCATTGCTTGGCGTTCACCGCGAGCGATGGAATACACAAGGTATTTCCCGGCTCGTAAACGCTGCTTATCAGCCGATGCAGCCTGATCGGTTCGATCCAGGAGGTTTGGGTGTAGGCTTCCGTCGGCTCCTGCAAAATCGTGCTAAGCGTCGGCTGGTCGTAAAATCCGCCGGCGGTCAGAATCTGATCGACCGGGCCTCTCGTGGCGTAAACCCAGGGCGTTAACCGGAACTCGTAGTATCTGCTGATGCTGTCGTAAATGCTGTCGATCCCGCGCTTCAAGGCTTCCTCGCTAATGACGATCGCCGTTACGTGGCCCCAGAATACTCTTTCCTGAGCGGTGCGGTATATATCGAACAGAGCTTGCTCGAACGAGGAGGCAATGCCTTCTCCGACCCAGGTCTTCGTGCCCTCCGGCTTGCCGTCCGTCGTCTTGGCGACCGACTGGAGATTGATGAACTGCACGTAGCCGTGGTATTGGCCGTCGATATAGTCGATGCCGAGCGCAGTGGCGTAGTTCAGCATCTCGATATTTCTGGCATCCGCCGCGCATCCCGAGAGGAGCAGCGTCAGAACGAGGAACAAGCGGCCGGGGCGGCTCAAGACCATTCTCCTTTCCTGGGGTTCACTATCCGAGAGGAATTTCTCCTTCTCCTGAACGGATTGATCAGAAAGGCGGACAACCACTCTTTTACGTCTAAGGATACGATCGGCTCCAGGTAGTCGAGCCCGAAGGAGCGAAGGCGACATAAATAGATGAGGATCGCGAACAACGAGAGCATAAAACCGTAAATGCCAAGGGTGGCGGAGGCCAGCATCATGAAGAACCTGAGCAGGCTCACCGAGCCGGACAGCGACTGGTTGACCAGGGTGAACGTTGCGACCGCCGAAATCGCGATGACGACCAGAATCGTCGGAGAAGCGAGGCCGGCGCGAATAAGCGCATCCCCGATAATAATGCCTCCGACGATTCCGATCGTCTGTCCGACGGCTTTGGGCAAGCGAATTCCCGCCTCCCGGAGCAGCTCGAACAGAAACAGCAGCAGCATGGATTCCAGAATCGTCGGCATCGGAACGCCCTCTCGGGAGATCACGACCGTCGCGAGCAGGTTGAAGGGAAGCTGATCCAGGTTCACGGTCGCCAGAGCCAGCCAGAATCCGGGCAGCATGATGCTGATCGACAAACCGATGATACGGAGCGCCCGCTGGAGAATCACGTAATAATAAGGAAAATGGATGTCTTCCGGCGTTTTGAGCAACTCCAGAAAGTTGGCCGGCCCGATCAGCACCATGGGTGAACCGTCAACGACGATTGCGAATCTTCCCCGCAGCAGTGATTCGACGATAAAATCGGGCCGACCGATATAATCAATCAGCGGAAGAACCGAGAAGGTTCTGTCCGACAGCCACTGCTCCAATTGCCCGCTGCTGACGATGCTTTCCGTTTGAATCGTACTGAGACGTTCCCGCGCCTGCTCGATCATGTCCGAATTGGCCTTGTGCCGGAGATAGAGAAGCGCGACGCGCGTCTTGCTCAGACTTCCGACGACAAACCGTTCGGAGTAAAGCAGGCTTGTTTGCAGTCTTTTCCGGACTAACGAAATGTTCGTGTAGATGTTCTCGGTGAAGGCGTCCTTAGGCCCTTTGATCGAAATTTCCGTATTGGATTCTTCCACGGGCCGTTGGGGAATGTCGCAAATTTGCACGACCCAGAAATCGGTTGCCCCGTAGCTGTACAGAATCAAATTACCGGAAAACAGCTCGTTCATCATTTCTTCCGACGAGGTTTTCACGGCGATCATCGGTATGCGGACCGATGTCTCCGGCATGTCCCCTGAATTCCGTTCCCATGCTACCCGATATCGGCATAGCGCGTTAAAGTAAAGGTTCATTTGGGTCCGATCCGCCATGCCTTCGCAATAAAAAGCGATCAGCTTGTCCGCCAGCTCGGGTTGCGGAATAGGAGGGAAGACGACATCCGCGTAAACGGACATGAAGTTCCTCAGCAAGTCTTCATCCCATTTTCCTTCCGATAACTTGCGATCCAGCGCTTTATACGGCGTTTCGCCGGTTGTTTCCATTGCGTCTCACCTTTCCTCTCTCTGGCAATCGGGACACGACGAACAGGATGAAGAGGACGGCGATTCCGAATATAAATGAAGTCGCGTAGAAATGGTCGTGTATCATCCGTTGCACCCAGAGATCGCTGAGTTTCAGCAACGAGGGCGAGGCCATGACCAATGCCGCCACGATCATCGCGGATTGTTTCCATACGGGACTGCGAATGCCGACCAGTTCGGAAATCAAGTAGAGCTGCAGCGCCGTTCTCGTAAGGCTGCCCGACATCATTTGAAACACGGCAAGAAAATCGACGTGGGAAATGTATTCGCCTAGCGAGACGAGTCTCCATTGCTCGAAGGCGGGAAACCGGAGAGATCCCGCGATGTTCGGGCCGAACGCCGTCAGGGACCCGACGCAAGGGCCGAAGGTCAATCCGACCAGCAAGGTCATCGCAAGCAGGATCGTACCGAAGTTCAGCGGCTTCTTCAATTGATGCTGCAGGACGACCAGCAGGAGCAATTCAATGCTGCCGCCGAATACGATGATCGCTCCGCGGAGATCCGCGGACATTCCCTCCGAGAAAAACGGCTTCAACATGCTGTAATCCTTGCTGTCTATCGTCGAGATGGAGACGAAGTGGCCCAATATCGAAACGGCGGGCAGCAACAGAATCGATAAATAAATGATCGTCTTGAGTCCGAATCTGGCGGCGAAATAAGACAGCGTCACGAAGCTGAGCGCGATAATCGGATTGGGGGTTTTGGGCAGGAAAAAGATTTTCGTATTCAGGCTCATGTCGTACACGATTAAGGTGCCCAGAAGCAGGAAGTATACAGCCAGCCCCCAGCAGAGCGCAGCGCTGGCCGTTCTCCCAATCTTCCCGTTCAGCCACTGATTTAACGGGACAGTGCCCATCGATTTGAGGATGAGAAAGAGAACGAAAGTCCATAAGACCAGCGGCGGGTACGCCATCAGGATGCTGATCCAGGCATCTCTTCCGGCGTCTTTAATGAGATGGGGAATGATGAATACATGATTCGAGATGCTCAGGCACAACAGAAGCATAAACATCAATTGGGGTCTTGAGAACCGCGTTTCCATGAGCTTGCCTCCCGTCTGTGTAGGAGTCTTTCGAACAGTTAGTATGTCTCCGTTTCTTCCAATTATTCTCTGCGGCAAGCTTGCGACGGAGCAGGGTTCCGCAGATAAGGCTTTCATGATTCCAGGAGCCGGTTCATATACTTCCCGTGTAGCATCATCCGACGGGAGGTATGTTCGGTGGTTCAGTCTGCATTATACGAGCATCGGTTTTGGCTGCAGATCCTGGGAGATCATGCGAGATTCCTTTATAACACGCTTTCTTCCCAAGAATCGAAGGACGTTCGATCCGCGGAGGCTTTCATCGCCTCCTTCGACAGGCTCCTCGAGCAAGCGCGGGGCGCGAAATCGGATTTCGAAGCGGCATCGCTCAATCAGCCTGCATACGAACTGACGACGGATTTTCGCAAGTTCAAGCTGGATTTGCTCGCAAGAGCGATAATGGGCCAAGTGGCGATCGGGCTGCCTCCGACGTTTCTCAACCATATGGTGAACGAATTGGAGGAGTATTGGCGAATACTGACGGAGTTGGTCGCGGGCAGGCCCGTTCCGACCTTCAACGCTTTGCATCACGATTTCCTCTGGCTCCCGGATGCGGCCGGCCATGCGGCGGCGATCGCGGCGGACCTGGACGCCGTAGAGAAAAGAATGATTAAGCAAAGCCGGCAGTTCGAGAAGCACTTTGAGCAGTTGTATATGAAAAGCATCGAAATGGCCGGCTATATGCGGACGCACCTGAAGGATTTTCCCGCGTTCAGGCGTCTTCACAAGGAAGTGGACATGGAGCTGAAGCTGTTCGTCGCTTTCTTGAACGAGCTGGAGGAGATGCAGCTGACGGCCGAAGCGCTGGACAGAATTTCTCCGCTTATGCCAGATCACATGATGCGCGAGGAGTGCTATTACTTGACGAAGCTTGCCCAGCTTGGACTCGTTCCGAAGCCGGATTGTCGCGCCGACAAGCCGCGAATCGGTTCGTAAGTTTACCGCTATGGTTTGCCGCGATGGTTGAAAACGGTCGGCGAGTATGCTACGATACTTCTAAATTAAGGGATTGGGGCTGAAAGAGAGAATGGATTTTTCTTGCTAATGAAACAGCAAAGCGATCGAATCGCCTGTTTTGTTGTGCAAGAAAGTTACCTTCTCTTATTGCTCTCCCTTCCATATCCTTATCCACTTCCCCTAACGGGGTTGGATTTGCCGTATGAAACGAGCCGCGAGAAGATAACTTTCTTGCGGCTTTTATCATTTGCGCGGAGGGATATGTTTAATGTCATTAATCCATGTAAAAAACCTTACGTTTGCCTATGAGGGCAGCTACGATAACATTTTCGACAATGTCAGCTTTCAGATCGATACCGACTGGAAGCTCGGATTCACGGGGAGGAACGGCAGAGGAAAGACGACGTTCCTCAACCTGCTGCTCGGAAAATACGAATACGAGGGAACGATCCACGCAAGCGTCGATTTCGAGTATTTTCCGTTTCCCGTCCGGGACAAGGAGAGCAACGCGCTGAACGTCGTCGACGAAATTTGCCCGGACTACGAATATTGGCAGCTGTCGCGCGAGCTCTCGCTGCTGAAGGTATCCGACGATGTGCTGTACCGGCCGTTCGTTTCCTTATCCAACGGAGAACAGACGAAGGTGCTCCTCGCGGCGCTGTTCCTTAAGGAAAACAGCTTTCTGCTGATCGACGAACCGACGAACCATCTGGACTTGAACGGCAGGCGAATCGTGAGCGACTACTTGAAGGCCAAGAAAGGCTTCATTCTCGTCTCGCACGACCGTGCCTTTCTCGACAACTGCGTGGATCACGTTCTGTCCATCAACAAGACGAATATCGAGATTCAGCGCGGCAATTTCTCCGACTGGTGGGACAACAAGCAGCGCCAGGACAACTTCGAGCTGGCCGAGAACGAGAAGCTGAAGAAGGATATCAAACGTCTGAACGAAGCGGCCAGGCGGACGAGCAAATGGTCGGACGAGGTGGAAAAAACGAAAACCGGAAACCGCGATTCCGACGGGTTCTTGGACAGGGGCTATATCGGCCATAAGGCCGCGAAAATGATGAAGCGCTCCAAATCGATGGAACGCAGGCAGCAAGAGGCGATCGAAGAGAAGTCGAGGCTGCTTAAAAACATCGAGAGCGCGGAGCATCTGAAGATTGCGCAGCTTGCCTACCCTAAAAGCCGGCTTGTCGAGATGGATCGCGTATCGATTCGTTACGGCGAAAGACGGGCGTGCGAGAATGTCAGCTTCACGGTCGACCAGGGAGACAGAATCGCGCTCATGGGACCGAACGGTTCCGGCAAATCCAGCATTCTCAAGCTGATCTGCGGGGAGAGGCTCGAGTACGACGGTACGCTCAGGGTCGGAAGCCAGCTCCAAATTTCCTACGTCTCGCAGGACACGTCGTTTTTGCGCGGCAGCTTGACGGATTACGCGAGGAGCAGCGACGTCGACGAAAGCTTGTTCAAGTCCATTTTGCGCAAGCTCGACTTTGCCCGGGTTCAGTTCGAGAAGGACATGTCCGCCTACAGCGGCGGGCAGAAGAAGAAGGTGCTGATCGCGCGCAGCCTCAGCGAGCAGGCTCACCTGCACGTATGGGACGAACCGCTCAACTTCGTGGACGTCATCTCCCGCATGCAGATCGAAGAGCTGCTGCTGGAGCATTCGCCGACGCTTCTGTTCGTGGAGCACGACAGCGAGTTCTGCGGCAATATCGCGACTAAGGTCGTGCGGCTGTAAGATAAATGGGGTTGTTTCATAAGTCTGGCAACTTGGAATCGTCGAAAAAGGGTAGGGGTATGTATCTTCTGTAGAGCGAAGCGTCTGCCTCTTACGATCATGAAATCACCCAGTTACGGGTTAAGCAATTCCTAATTTCATGATCGTAACAGCAGCGGAAGAAGATATATACCCCGTACTTGTTCATCGATGATTATAAATGTTGCCTCTGACGACTTATGAAACAGCCCCTTCGCTATGCACCAGAGTTGTAGTCGCCATTTAAATGATATAAAATGTTATCAAATGATAGATAATACTATCATACACTGTGAGATGGAGGAGGAAGAAGCAATGAGCAGCGGCAGAACGGCAGCCAAGGAAGCGAAGCTTCGCGCCATTCTCGACGCGGCGACGGAGCTGCTCGTCGAGAAACCGACCGCTTCGTTAAACGACATCGCCGAATACGCGGGCATCGGCATTGCCACGCTGCACCGCTATATCGAAAGCAGGGAGCAGCTCATGCTACAGCTCGGCCTGCGGGCGGTCGAGGTCGTGGAGGAGAAACTAAGCCGGATTCGGCCCGTCGGAGAGATCGGCGGCGATTACATTCCGGAGCTGATTGAAGCGCTTATTCCGCTTGGCGACAAGATCAACTTCCTCGCCAAAGAAACTTCGCTGCACTACAGCGAAGAAATGGGCGCCGCCGAAGCGAGGGTGAAGGAGCCGATCCGGGAGGCGATCCGATCGCTGCAGAGCGGGGGCGCATTCCGCGAGGACATGAGCGCGGACTGGATTTTGGAAGTGCTGTATTCGCTGCTGTTCGTCACCTGGCAGCAGGTGCACGAGGGGCGCATCGCCGGCAAATCGGCGGCGAAGCTGGTAATCGACACGTTGTATCACGGTGTGGCGGCAGGCGCGGATCGCCGCTGACGATATCCAATCTGAGAGGATG
>NZ_JBEPYQ010000121.1:0-19253 GCF_041641335.1 Cohnella sp.
GTGGTAGCGGGAATGGTGCGTTTTGAGGCGCGTATGGCCATTATCCCGTTCGTTCAGGATGTGCGTGGAAGAGCGGGAGTGGTGCGTTTTGAGGCGCGTATGGCCATTATCCCGTCCATTCAGGATGGTCGTGGTAGCGGGAATGGTGCGCTTTGAGGCGCGTATGGCCATTATCCCGTTCAGTCAGGTTGAGCGCGGTTAGAGCACATAGGGCTACTAACGCGGAGGTCTTTGGTCCATGCAGACACCTTTAGGCATGTCCTGATCGACGGGGATATTGTCCGCAGGTTGCTGTCGGAGGAGCGTTGCGGCAACTTCGGAGGAGGGGCCTCTGAGCGGCGGGGATAATGGCCGGACTGCGGCGGCGAAGATCTCGGTTAGTCCGAGTCGCTGAGCGAACGGGATAATTGTGACAGAAATTTGTCGAGGCTTGCCAACCTTCGGAGCGATGTGTTAAAGTTTACTAGAAAGTTGCGGAAGAACCGTAGCGAAGATTACTTTGCTGCGGTTCTTTTTTGCAAGAAAATCGAACAAATGTTCTTAAAAAGCTTGGCAAACGCATGGAAACGCGGTATGATAAAACTATCAAAAAGAGATAAAGGATGTGGGTGTGTTGTCGGATCGTCGCGCCGCATTAGACATGGCCTTGCGCCAGATCGAGAAGCAATTCGGTAAAGGTTCGGTTATGAAGTTGGGAGAGAGCGCCCAGCGTACGGTAGAGACGGTGTCCAGCGGCGTGCTGGCGCTCGATATCGCGCTCGGCATCGGCGGCTACCCGCGCGGGCGGATTATAGAAGTGTACGGACCGGAATCGTCCGGTAAAACGACGGTATCCCTGCACGCAATCGCGGAAGTTCAGCGTTCGGGCGGCACGGCGGCGTTCATTGACGCGGAGCATGCGCTCGACCCGACTTATGCGAGGAACTTGGGCGTCAACATCGACGAGCTGCTGCTTTCCCAGCCGGATACGGGAGAGCAGGCGCTGGAGATCGCTGAAGCGCTCGTACGCAGCGGAGCGGTCGACATCATCGTTGTCGACTCGGTAGCCGCGCTCGTTCCGAAAGCGGAAATCGAAGGAGACATGGGCGATTCGTTCGTCGGGCTTCAGGCGCGTCTGATGTCCCAGGCGATGCGTAAGCTGTCCGGCGCGATCAGCAAGTCGAAGTGCCTGGCCATCTTCATCAACCAACTGCGCGAGAAGGTCGGCGTCATGTTCGGAAATCCGGAGGTTACTCCGGGAGGACGAGCGCTGAAGTTCTATGCGAGCGTGCGTCTTGACGTGCGCCGCGTTGAGGCCATCAAGCAAGGCAACGACGTAGTGGGCAACCGGACGAAAATCAAGGTCGTGAAGAACAAGGTGGCGCCTCCGTTTAAGCAAGCGGAAGTAGACATCATGTACGGCGAGGGGATCTCCAAGGTCGGCAGCATCGTGGACATCGGCACCGAGCAGGATATTATCCAGAAGAGCGGTGCGTGGTTCTCTTACAATAGCGAACGGCTGGGTCAAGGACGGGAGAATGCAAAGCAGTATTTGAAGGACAATACAGAGATCTCGGACAAGATCGAGAAGCAAATCCGCGAACTGTTGCTCAATGCTTCCGTAGTAGCCAATCAGACGGCCTCTTTCACCGCCGAAGAGGATGAGGACGACGCCGAGTTCGCCGAAGAACTGTAACTCGATAGAAGACTGATCAATCCAATATCAGCGAGGGGGCGGCATATTCAATGCCGCCCTTTGCGTCTGGAGAGAGGGGTGTAAGCGATGGATAAGGAGAAGCAACCGCGGCTGCCTATTGAAGGAGCCGTAGTTATGGGGATCGAGTCTCATCCGAAGAAACCCCACATGTACCGGGTGGCGCTGAAGCTGAATATAGCTCCGGAATTAGAGGACGAGCCCGGAGGTAAAGATGAATCTGAGAGGGATTGGAACTCCGAAGTGGACGAGTTGATTGCCGGTGCGAGGACGGTGAAGCGTTCGCAAGAGACGGTGCTTACGGTGCACGAGGATACGCTGGTGAGTTGGCGGTTGCTGAGCGGGCGCAGGCTGACGGCGGAGGAGGTAGAGACGCTTAGGCAGGATGAACAGAAGGAGGAAGCGTACCGGTCGGCGCTGCTAATGCTGGAGAGGAAACCGCGGACGACGGCGGAGCTGTCTCTGGCACTGAAGCGCAAAGGGTATGGCGCGGACATCGTGGAGGCGTGCGTAGAGCGGCTACGGGCGAGGAAGATGCTGGATGACTCGGCCTATGCCAAGAGGTTTACGGAGCAGCGGGCGGCAGGACAGCGCAAGGGGAGGATGTTGATTCGGCAGGAGCTGCTGCAGCGGGGCATCGACCGGCAAGATGTGGAGCGGGCGATCGGCGAATTGGACGGCGATGTCGAGCAGGAAGCTGCGCTCGCACTGGCTCGCAAACGGTGGCCTTCAACGAAAGGCAACGACCGGGAACGCAAAATGAAGCTGATGGGAATGCTGCTGCGAAGAGGCTTTCCAAGCGGGATCGCGAGGACGGCAGTACAGCAAGCGATGGCCGAGTCGGACGAGCCGGAGTGGGATGAAGCCGAGGAAGAAGGTTTCCGCGAGGATTACGATATGGATAATTAAGGGGCGGGTTCGCAACAATCGCGAATCCGCTTTCGGACGTTGCTTGACAATCCAATTTCGCAAAAGATAAAATGATTTTGTATTCCATTTTCCCACTCCGGCCGTTTTTTCCTTCCAAGAAGCGATTCGGAGCGCGTTTTTACGACACTTTTTGCTTTGTTCACACGTAATCAAACGGTTTGGAAACCGGAAGATCAATTGAATAAGTATCCCCAAGCGGTTGCCTTGGTGATGCAACGAGGAGGTGAGAGACCATGATGGAGCCATGGATCTGGATCTTGATCGTTCTCGTTGTTGGCGTCCTTTGCTTTGGGATCGGTTATGTCGTACGCAAATCCATTGCGGAAGCCAAAATCTCCAGCGCCGAAGCGGCTGCGGTACAGATCGTGGAAGCGGCTAAAAAAGAAGCTGAAGCGGTACGCAAGGAAACGGTGCTGGAAGCCAAAGACGAGGTGCACAAACTCCGTAACGAAGCGGAACGCGATATTCGCGAGCGCCGCAACGAAATTCAACGCCTGGAAAGGCGGCTATTGCAGAAGGAAGAGTCGCTGGATCGCAAGCTCGAAGCGTTGGAGCGCAAAGAGGAGCAAGTCGCCAACAAAGAGAAGCGAGTCGAAGAGATTCAAGACCAGATCGAAGTGCTGCATAAGCAGCAAATTGCCGAGTTGGAGCGGATTTCCAATCTGACGACGGAAGACGCCAAGCAGCTCATCTTGTCGAGCGTGGAGCAGGAAGTGCGCCACGAGACGGCACAGATGATCAAGGAAATCGAGCAGCAGGCGAAGGAAGAAGGCGACAAGAAGGCGCGCGATGTCATCTCGCTCGCAATTCAGCGTTGTGCCGCGGATCACGTGGCGGAGACGACGGTATCCGTCGTTGCGCTGCCTAACGAGGAGATGAAGGGACGGATTATCGGTCGGGAAGGCCGCAACATTCGCGCCCTGGAGACATTGACGGGTATCGATCTCATTATCGACGATACGCCGGAAGCGGTAATCCTGTCGGGCTTCGATCCGATTCGCCGGGAGATCGCCAGAACCGCTCTCGAGAAGCTGGTGGCGGACGGACGGATTCATCCGGCCCGGATCGAGGAAATGGTCGAGAAGTCCCGCAAGGAAGTGGACGAACGGATTCGGGAGTACGGCGAGCAAGCGACGTTCGAAGTGGGCGTACACGGCCTGCATCCGGATTTGATCAAAATTCTCGGCCGTCTGAAGTTCCGGACGAGCTACGGACAGAACGTGCTGAAGCATTCGATGGAAGTCGCCTATTTGACCGGTCTGATGGCCGGGGAGCTGGGAGAAGACATCACGCTTGCCAAGCGCGCGGGTTTGCTTCACGATATCGGCAAAGCGCTCGACCACGAAGTGGAAGGCTCGCATGTCGAGATCGGCGTGGAATTGGGCAAGAAATACAAGGAACATCCCGTTGTCATTAACAGTATCGCGTCTCACCACGGGGACGAGGAAGCGACTTCGGTTATCGCGATGCTCGTAGGGGCCGCGGATGCGCTTAGCGCAGCCCGCCCAGGCGCTCGCCGCGAAACGCTGGAGACTTACATCCGCCGGCTCGAGAAGCTGGAGGCCATCTCGGAGTCGTTCGAAGGCGTCGAGAAGTCCTACGCGATCCAAGCCGGACGCGAGGTGCGCGTCATGGTTCAACCGGAGAAGATCGACGATACGGAGGCGTTCCGTCTCGCTCGGGATATTACGAAGAAGATCGAGGGTGAACTGGATTATCCGGGGCACATTAAAGTTACGGTCATTCGCGAAACCCGTGCGGTCGAATACGCCAAATAAGGCGCGGAATGCAGGGAAGGCTGAGAAGTGGCTGCGGCAACACGCAGCCGCTTTTTCCCTTTTATACGGGGCTATGGAAAGAGAGCGTGAAACAGATGAAGGTCGTTTTTATCGGCGATATCGTCGGCAATGTAGGGAGAGATACGGTCAAGCGGCTGCTGCCGTGGATTAAGGACAAATATCAGCCGCACATCGTGATCGCCAACGGGGAAAACGCGGCGGGAGGACGCGGCATCAACGCGTCGATCGCCCGCGAGTTGTTCGAATGGGGCGTTCACGGCATTACGATGGGCAACCATACGTGGGATAATCGCGACATCTTCGAGTTTATCGACGACGAACCGCGCATGGTCCGTCCATCCAATCTGCCGCCCGGAACGCCGGGCCGCGGCAGCATGATCGTCAAAGTCGGAAACAAGGAGCTCGGCGTCGTCAATTTGATCGGGCGCACGTTCCTGCCGCCGGCAGAATGCCCGTTCCGTACGGCGGACGAGGAGATCGAGGCGCTTCGCCGTCAGACGAAGTGCGTGCTGGTCGATTTCCATGCGGAGGCGACGAGCGAGAAGATCGCGATGGGCTGGCATCTGGACGGCTATGCGTCGCTGGTCGTGGGGACGCATACGCACGTGCAGACGAACGATGCGCGTATCCTGCCGGAAGGGACCGCTTACTTGACGGACGCCGGCATGACGGGACCGCGCGACGGGGTGCTCGGCATGGAGAAGGAGACGGTGCTTCGCCGTTTCATTACCGGTATGCCGGCGCGGTTCACGGTGGCCGAGGGCAAATGGACGCTGAACGGCGTGTTCGTGGACATCGACGAAGCGACGGGCAAGGCGGTTAAAGTGCAAAATATTAGCGTCGACGAGGACTCCTGGATCGCAGTGTGAGCGTTGTCTGAATTGTCGGACAATTTCATGGCCGTACCTCTCGGGAAAAGAAGGAATTATCGGGCGAGTTACCGAATAAGTATGCCTTAGTGGGCCCATCCTTCGATTTCCGATGAATTCCCGATGCAACCGATGAGCCGGATAGGCGGGTTGTCATAAGAGGAGGTACTGGTCATGGAAGTATTAAAGGTTTCCGCAAAGTCCAATCCAAATTCCGTAGCAGGCGCACTGGCGGGCGTGCTTCGCGAGCGGGGCGCCGCCGAATTGCAAGCGATCGGGGCCGGGGCGCTGAACCAAGCCGTCAAAGCGGTGGCGATCGCCCGCGGATTCGTGGCGCCGAGCGGCGTGGACTTGATCTGCATCCCGGCATTCACGGATATTGTGATCGACGGAGAAGACCGGACGGCGATTAAGCTGATCGTAGAGCCGAGATAATCCGCCGGAAAGAAGCTGTTGACCTGTTGTTTGATGATGCGAGCGGTTCGGCGCGAAGCGCCGGAGACGGCGCATGATCGATGCGACAGGTTTTTTTGTGCCTACATGAGCCAAGGGGATAGGAAAAAGGAATCATTCGGGAGGGATACGAATGAGAATAGTCGATTTGCACGCCGACGTGCTGTGCAAGCTGCTTGAGAACCCGGGAGTACGCTGGAGGGAGCCGAAGGCCGGAGAAGCCGCGCCGTTCGACGCGACGCCGGGGAGGCTGCGGGAAGCGGGAGTCGCGCTGCAAGTCTTTCCTCTGTTCTTGCCGGAGGAGCTGCCGCAAAATCCGGAGACGTTGTTCCGAGGGGCCGAGCTGTTCTGGAGCGAAGTGTTGACGGCGCCGGGATTTAAGCTGATTCGCACCTCCGCCGATCTTGAGACGGCCCGGAAGGAAGGGCGGATCGGCGCTCTGTTTTCCCTTGAAGGCGCGGGCGCTCTGAACGGAGAACTGTGGACGCTGCGCTTGCTTCACCGGTTGGGGCTGCGCCTGCTCGGGCCGACCTGGAACCATGCGAACTGGGCTTGCGACGGAGCGACTGAGCCGAGAGGCGGAGGGTTTACGAAAGCCGGGAGACAGCTGGTTACGGAATGTGAAAAAATGGGCATCCTGTTAGATGTGTCGCATCTGTCCGACAGGGGGTTCTGGGAGCTGTCCGAGCGGGCGACTCGTCCGTTCATCGCTTCGCATTCCAACGCGCGGTCGATCGTCAATCATCCGCGGAATTTGACGGACGAACAAATTCGGGCCGTGATCGCGTCGGACGGGCTCGTAGGCGTCACGTTCGTCCCTTGGTTCGCGTCGGATGCGGAACCGGCCCGGATCGAGGACGTTCTTCGGCATGTCGATCACGTGTGCGCGCTGGGCGGGGAGAAGCATCTGGCGCTGGGCTCCGATTTCGACGGCATCTCCAAGCATGTCCAAGGGCTTGAGCATCCGGGACGTTATCCGGATCTAATAGAAGAGATGCTGAAACGTTATGCGGAAACTTTCGTACGCGCTATTGTGGGGGACAACGCCTTCCGTTTTTTGAAGACAAATCTACCTAATTGAACTGTTCGAGGAAAATCGTTCTCGAATTGGGAACGTTTTCATCGCAAACTGTTATGCGTTCGTTAAGCGAATATGTCTTGCATTTTACGTTCGTTAAACATAAGATTTATACGGGTAATAAAATATCATTGGGTAAATCTGTCGAAATTGGACGAACCAGAGATTAAGAGGAGATGGGCACTGTGATCAGTCAACTGTCATGGAAAATTGGCGGCCAGCAAGGGGAAGGCGTGGAAAGCACGGATCGAATCTTCTCTACTGCCCTCAACCGTCTGGGTTACTACCTGTATGGGTACCGGCACTTTTCCTCGCGGATCAAGGGCGGACACACGAACAACAAAATCCGTATCAGCACGAAGCCGATTCGGGCGATATCCGACGATCTGGACATTCTGGTCGCTTTCGACCAGGAGACCATCGATCTGAACGCGGGCGAGCTTCGGCCCGGCGGCGTCGTTGTCGCGGATGCGAAGTTCTCGCCGACGATTCCGGAAGGCGTGCAGGCGCGCCTGTTCGCAGTACCGATTACGGCCATCGCAGAAGAACTCGGCACTTCTCTCATGAAAAACATGGTCGCTTCCGGGGCATCTTGGGGGCTGCTTGGTCTGCCCATGGAAGTATTCAATAAAGCGGTTGAAGAAGAATTCGGACGTAAAGGCCCAGCCATCGTGGAAAAGAACGTGGAAGCGGTGCGGCGCGGCGCTGAGTTTATTTTGGAGCAGGCGGGCGGTCCGCTTGACGAGTTCAAGCTGGAGGACGCGGACGGCAAGATGAAGCTGTTCATGATCGGCAACGAAGCGCTGGCGCTCGGCTCGATCGCGGGCGGCTGCCGTCTCATGTCGGCGTATCCGATTACTCCGGCGTCCGAAATTATGGAATATTTGATCAAGAAGCTGCCGAAGTTCGGCGGCACGGTCGTGCAAACGGAGGACGAGATCGCCGCGGTGACGATGGCGATCGGCGCCAACTACGCGGGCGTTCGCACGATGACGGCTTCCGCGGGACCGGGATTGTCGCTGATGATGGAAGCGATCGGCCTGGCCGGCATGACGGAGACGCCGCTGGTCATCGTCGATACGCAGCGCGGCGGTCCTTCCACGGGCTTGCCGACGAAGCAGGAGCAATCCGACATCAACGCGCTGATCAACGGCACGCACGGCGAAATTCCGAAGCTGGTCGTCGCCCCGAGCACGATCGAGGAATGCTTCTACGATATGATCGAAGCTTTTAACCTGTCGGAAGAGTACCAAATTCCCGTCATCGTCGCGACGGACCTGCAGCTGTCGCTGGGCAAGCAGACGTCGGAGCCGCTCGATTACGACAAAATCGTGATCAAGCGCGGCAAGCTGGTCACCGAAGAGCTGCCGCCGAACGAGGATAACCGGCTGTTCAAGCGCTACGAGCTCACCGAGGACGGGATTTCCCCTCGCGTGCTTCCCGGAGCCAAGCACGGCATCCATCACGTCACGGGCGTCGAGCACGACCAGGAAGGGCGTCCTTCGGAGAACGCGCTGAACCGCGAGAAAATGATGGACAAACGCCTCGGCAAAATCGATAACCTGCGCGTGACGGACGCGGTGAAAGTTGACGCGCCTCACGCGAACCCGGATCTGCTCATCGTGTCGATGGGGTCGCTGGGCGGAACGATCGAAGAAGCCCGCACCCGCTTGACGGAGAACGGCATTACGACAAACCAGATGATGGTGCGCCAGATGCACCCGTTCCCGAGCGAGCTGGTGAAGCCGCATCTCGATGCGGCCAAGCAAGTCGTCGTTCTGGAGAACAACGCGACGGGGCAGCTTGCCAATCTGATCAAGCTGAATCTCGGCTATCACGATAAAATCCGCAATTTGCTGAAGTACGACGGAACGCCGTTCCTGCCTTCGGAAATCCACAAAGCGTGCAAGGAGCTGATCTAAGATGGCCACATTTAAGGAATTTCGCAACAATGTGAAGCCGAACTGGTGCCCGGGCTGCGGCGACTTCTCCGTTCAAGCCGCGATCCAGCGCGCTGCGGCGAATGTCGGCCTGGAGCCAGAACAGCTTGCGGTCATCTCGGGAATCGGCTGTTCGGGCCGGATTTCCGGTTATATTAACGCTTACGGTCTGCACGGCATCCACGGGCGCGCGCTGCCGATCGCCCAGGGCGTTAAGCTCGCGAACCGCGAGCTGACGGTCATCGCCTCCGGCGGAGACGGAGACGGCTTCGCGATCGGCATGGGCCATACGGTTCACGCCATCCGCCGTAACCTGGACATTACGTACATCGTCATGGATAACCAGATTTACGGCTTGACGAAGGGCCAGACGTCCCCGCGCAGCGCGGAAGGCTTCAAGACGAAGTCGACGCCGGAAGGCTCGATCGAATCGACGCTGTCTCCTCTGGAGATCGCCTTGTCAGCCGGCGCGACGTTCGTCGCTCAGTCGTTCTCGAGCGATCTGAAGCAGCTCACTTCCTTGATCGAGCAAGGGCTCGCCCATAAGGGGTTCTCGCTCATCAACGTGTTCAGCCCTTGCGTGACGTTCAATAAAATCAACACGTACGATTGGTTCAAGGAAAATATCGTGAACCTGGATCAGTTTCCGGATTACGATCCTTCCAACCGCGTCGCCGCGATGAACAAAATCATGGAGACGAATGGCATGCTGACCGGTCTGATCTATCAGAACAAGGAGCGCAAGTCGTACGAGAATCTGTTGACCGGCTTCAAGGAAGAAGCGCTCACGAAGCAGGACTTGACGTTGTCTCGCCAAGACTTTGACAAATTGTTGGCGGAATTCAAATAAGGCCCTATTCGGGCCGTCCGGACGAGGCGCGCGGGGTTTGTCCCGCGCGTTTCTTGCGTTATACTGGGATAAACAACAGATTTGGAGAAAGGTTGGGTTGTTCATGAGTGGAGCGGAGAGCAAGAAAGTTCCCGTAGGCGTATCGGCCCGCCATATTCATCTATCCCAGGAGCATGTGGAGGCTTTGTTCGGAGCGGGAGCGAAGCTGACGGAATTCAAGCCGTTGTCGCAGCCCGGGCAATTCGCCGCGAACGAGACGGTAGCCGTATTCGGACCGAAAGGTTCTTTTCCTAAAGTACGTATTCTTGGCCCGGCTCGCAGGGCGACGCAGCTGGAAGTGTCCCGCACGGACGCGTTCGCGCTCGGAGTGAATCCGCCTGTCCGCGAGTCCGGCAACATCGAGGGTACGCCGGGCATTCGCATCGTCGGTCCCGCGGGCGAAGTGACCGTAGACAAAGGCGTAATCGTGGCGGCGCGGCATATTCATTTTCACACGTCGGATGCCGAACGCTGGGGGATACAGGACAAGCAGCTGCTCAAGGTTAGGGTCGGGGGCGGCCGCAGCGTCGTATTCGAGCAGGTCGTCGCCCGAGTATCTGCGGACTTCGCGCTCGATATGCACATCGATACGGACGAAGGGAACGCTTCTGGCGTGAATACCGGCGACTTCGGGGAAATCGTGGAGTAGCCTACGGTCGATTCGTGGAATAACCCGGCTGAAGACCTTCCCCTTCTACAATCAGGGAGAAGGTCTTCTTGCGAGTCGTGATGGATTCAAGTGATTCGTTGTGCTATAATTTTTTATTGATGCTTTTATGTTAAATTATCGATTCGATCGCGGAATTGATCATAAAAGGAAGTGAGATCGCACATGACGCAGGGGGCCTCGAACGGGTCTAAGCCGGCAGGCCAGGCCAAAGATTACAGCAAATACTTTGACTTCTCCGGCGCCAAAGTCATTTCCGAAGATGAGAGTGGTCGCACGATCCGCCTGAACGGACGGGATATCCACATCGTCTCCGAGCCGAACTACCGTCAGGAGAAGCAGCGCGGCAAGGAAGAGGTCCAGGTTCACTACGAGAACGCCATACCCGACGAGTTGAAGTCGCTTGGCCTCGGAAGGAAATACTTGATCTATACGTACGGCTGCCAGATGAACGAGCACGACACGGAAGTGATGCGCGGCCTGTTCGAGGAGATGGGCTACGAGCCGACGGAAGAGCGGACGGATGCCGACGTCATTCTGCTCAATACGTGCGCGGTGCGCGAGAACGCGGAGGACAAGGTGTTCGGCGAGCTCGGGCATCTGAAGGTGCTGAAGCAGCAGCGCCCCGAGCTCATTCTCGGCGTATGCGGTTGCATGTCGCAGGAAGCGTCGGTCGTAAACAGGCTGATGCAGAAGCACGCGCATGTGGATCTCATTTTCGGAACGCACAATATCCACCGTCTTCCTCATCTGCTGCAGGAAGCCCACTTCGGCAAGGAAATGGTCATCGACGTCTGGTCCAAGGAAGGCGACATCATCGAGAATCTCCCGAAGAAGCGGACCGAGGGGCTGCGCGCTTGGGTGAACATCATGTACGGCTGCGACAAGTTCTGCACGTACTGCATCGTGCCGTACACGCGGGGCAAGGAGCGGAGCCGGTTGCCGGAGGACGTGATCGCGGAGGTTCGCGATCTCGCCCGCCAAGGGTTCAAGGAGATTACGCTGCTGGGGCAGAACGTGAACGCATACGGCAAAGATTTTGCGGACCGCGACTACCGCTTCGGGGACTTGATGGACGACATTCGGAAAATCGATATTCCCCGCGTCCGGTTTACGACTTCGCACCCGCGCGACTTCGACGAGCATCTGATCGAGGTGCTGGCCAAGGGCGGCAATCTGGTCGAGCATATCCACTTGCCGATGCAGTCGGGAAGCACGGAAGTGCTCAAGCGGATGAGCCGCAAGTATACGAGGGAGCGCTTCCTGGATCTGGCGCTGCGGATTCGCGGGGAAATTCCGAACGCGGTGCTGACGACGGACATTATCGTGGGCTTCCCCGGAGAGACGGAGGAACAATTCGAAGAGACGCTGTCGCTCGTGCGCGAAGCGGGCATCACGTCCGCATACACGTACATCTATTCTCCGCGGGAAGGCACGCCGGCGTTCGATATGCCGGACAATGTGCCTTACGAGGTGAAGCAGAAGCGGCTCGCGCGTCTGAACGAAGTTATCGGCGAGCTGTCGCTCGAGCATCACCAATCGCTTGTGGGCCAAATGATCGAGGTGCTCGTAGAGGGAGAAAGCAAGAACAGGGCGAACGTGTTGTCCGGCCGCAGCCGTTCGAACAAGCTGATTCATTTTGAAGGGCAAAAGGAATGGATCGGGCAGTTCGTACAGGTAAAGGTGACGGCCGCGCAGTCCTGGTACTTGAAGGCGGAAGTCGTCGGGGAGCCGGCGGCGTCGAGTCAAGCGGGGTAAAACGGGAAGCGGATATAGCGGGATATAGCAACAGTTGAAACAGAGAGACTAGACGAGAGCCGGGAGGAATAGGTTAATGTCAGCACATGCACACGGTCACGACCATGACCACGACCACGATCATCATGGGGGAGCTTGTTCGATCCCGTCGTTCGATAATCGGGAATTGATCGTTCGCGACGATATTCTAAGCAGAGCGCGCGAGCTGGCCAATCTGATTACGACGACCGAGGAAGTCGGCGTCTACCAGCAGGCGGAGAAGCGGATCCAGACCCATGAACGGGTTCAGGGACTGATCGCCCAAATCAAGAAAAAACAGAAGGAGCTCGTCGCGTTCCAGAACACGTTCAAAAACCAGGCGATGGCGGAGAAGATCGAAGCGGAGATCAACGAGCTTCAGGACGAGCTGGACGGCATTCCGATCGTTCAACAGTTCCAGCAGAGCCAGGTGGACGTTAATTATATGCTCCAGTCGATTATTACGATTATTCGCGATACGGTGGCGGAGAAGATCGACGTGGAAGCGGCGAAGCCGGCGGAAGCTCCGGAGACTTGCGACTAATTCGGTTCGGAGGGGCGAGTTTGGCGGTGGCGTTGGGCTGTGCATAAGAGGCCGGGTTTGTCCATAACCTACAGGCGGAGCAGAGACAGGCTTTATCTCATGCTTGCATGACGAAGGAGGACAGGCCGATGACGGAAGGCATTCCGAACTCGCAGACTCGCGCGCCCAAACCGGACGATCCGAAGAAGCAGGGACGATCTGCGGCGAAGAAGAAATCGAAGTGACGATAACGGCGGCGTTGGGGTGGATATCCCTTCGCCGCCGTTTCTTGCTTTCGTTGCCGTTCTGTGCGGGGAAAGGCTTCTTCTCGGCGTTGCGGTCAGCGGCTGGAGTTTGGCGAGGGAGCGATGCTGAGCGTTAAATTGCGTTGATCGAATTGGACCAGTTGTTTCTGATTGGGAGCGAGCTTCCACCTCTGCAGCCATAGCGAAGATAAACGGAGACGGTCATCCGATAAGTTGGCCGGAACGTGCAGATGAAGCTTGGCGAGATGTTTGCCGCTGCGGACTTTAATAATCGACCCTTGCCGCTCGGGGATGCCGAGCCGAGACAGCAATTCGTAGCCGACGGACAACGTTCCGGCGGCGACCGGGCCGGAAGCGATCAAGGCGACCGTTTCGCTAAGGGGAGATGGGCTAACCGTCAGCGATTGGTCGCTCGCATTGTAAGTAAGCGTGTATCTGCGCAGGGCGGTCAGCTGGAACTGGCGAGCGAGCGCGAAGCTCATCTCCATGAAGTCGGCGAAACATTCCCGCCCTTCGAGAAATTGCAATTGGATCTGCTGCTTGATGCTGCCGCGTTTTAACGTGAGCTTCGCGTTTCGGGGAATCGACAGCAGTTCGGATGCCATCTCCGCGCAGTTCAAGGTGAGCACGACGGTATGAGGGGGCAGCTTGGCGATAAATAAGTCGAGTCGACCGCTTGCCATAGGATGAGGCACTCTCCTTCAGGACAAGAAAACTAATAATCTTTCCACTGTATGCGAAGGAGGGGCGGTCTGTTTGTACCATCGTCCTGAACGAAAGGAAATGAACTCCCGTCACGCATGGCGATGGGAGTTCGAAATTGGACGCCGAAGGCGTTTGTGCTTGAGAGGCGATAGAGGAGCGGCGTGATTTAGCGTTTGGTTCTGCCGGAAGGACGTACGAGCGGCAAAACAGGACGAAGCGCGATGATGATGAGCGTGGCTGCGATTGCTTTGATCGCGTCTCCGGGCAAATAAGGGTACATGCCTGCGCGCAGGGCGCCGGTGAGCGTATCGTACTTCTCGCTGTCTACGACATGTGCGAGCCAAGGTACGCCGGTTATGTACACGATCAAGGAGCCGAAGACGAACACGGCGATCAGCAGCAGGAGCTGGCGAGAGCGATTAATTTTTCTGGCGGAACCGTAAATCCGATCGGTCACCCAGCCGATCAGGAATGCCGATACCGGAAACATCCAGATAAAGCCGCCAGTCGGTCCGGTCATCTGGGCGATGCCCCCGGAGCCGTTCATCAGGGGCAGGCCGAGGGCGGTCAAGCCGACGACGAGAAAAATGCTCCAGAACCCGTAAACGGCGCCAAGCAGCCCTCCCGCCAGCATGATGGCGAACTGCTGCAAGGAAATCGGAACCGGCGTGAAGCCGAGATGGATTTTGATGAAGCTGCCGGCAATGAACAGCGCGCCGAACAGGGCGGTGTAGACGATGCCCCGTACCCATGGGTTGGAACGGCGTGTGACGGTTGCTCTTGCTCTTGTTGCTGTTTCGGATTCGGATTCGGATGAAGCGGGCGTAGATGAATTCGACATTGTCAAAAAGCCTCCTAAATGTTAACCTTTATTTTAGTTGGTGGTTAACAATTGAGATTGTAGCATGGGATGTTCCGGTTGAAAAGAGGGATTTTTGCGTGAGAGGGAATCGTTCGTTGATGGAAGCTGCGGATGCGGATAAGGAGTCGGGGCTCGGCATGGCCGTTTCCGATCGATCGGATCGGGGCGGAGCTCCTCTTGAAGTAGATTGCGTTACCGTCTATGGAGGAGAAGGAGAGAGCGAAACCGCCGTCAGGCTGCAAGAAGCGACGTTAACGCTGGCAGCCGGGGAGTGGCTGACCGTAGTCGGCGTAAATGGAAGCGGCAAGTCGACGCTGTCCAGACTGTTAGCCGGATTGATGCCGGAGAGCATGAGCGGAGTCGTGCGGCGAGGCTTTGCGGGCGACGGGGTCAGCCCGATCGTACTGCAGCAGCCGAGAGCCCAGCTATTTGGCGAAACGCCGCGCGAGGAGGTTATGTTCGCGCTGGAGTGGCGCGGCGTTCCGGCGGAACGGATTTCTGATGTGACGGAGGAAGCTTTACATAGAGCGGGCTTGGCGGCTTTGGCGGATGAGCCGTGGGAGCGATTGTCCGGGGGACAGCAGCAGATGGCCGCGTTCGCAGCGGCGACCGCCTATCCATCGCCGCTGCTCGTTATGGACGAAGCGACGTCCATGCTGGACGAGGACAATCGGGACGCGGTTATGAGCAGAGCCCGAGAGCTGCATGCGGACGGCACAGCGGTCGTCTGGGTGACCCAGCGGCTGGATGAGCTTGGTCCGGACGATCGCGTCGTGGCGGTCGGGGAGGGTCGGATTATTTACGTCGGCAGGGGCCGGGAGTTTCTGTACGGGTCTGCTGATGGCGACAGTGAGTCTGTGTCTGGGGAGGCGTACAGCGGCGCTATTGGACCTGGAACCGCGGGCAGGCTTGAAGCGGGAGATGTGGATGGTGAGGAAGTCTCCGACGGCGGCGTATGGCCATTATCCCCGTGCCTCAGGGCCGGACTCAGATTGCCTTATCTGATGGAGCTTGCACTGGAGTTAAGGAGACTGGGAAAGCTAAGCGACCCGCTGCCGGTCACGGAACGGGAATGGCAGATTGTATGGGGGAACGCGGGAAATGGGTAATCAAGCTTCAGAGTTCGGAAAGCGGGAAGGAGTTCCGCTTCGATTGGACGGCATCAGATGGAGGCGAGGGGAAGAGGGGAGCGAGGCTTTTCGGACGGAAGGCTTAGTGTTCACTCCGGGCTCGATCATTCTGCTGATGGGCGCAAACGGAGCAGGTAAATCGACGCTTCTCGAGAAGATCGCCGGCCTGCGTCCTCCAGAAGACGTGTTGGCTGCGTACGGACCGGATGCGGTCTGGCGGAGAAGCCGCCTTGGCCGGGGAGGCCATCGCTTGAACGGGCAAGCCCTGTTGGGCTACAGCTACGCGAGCCAAGCGCCGGAAGAGGGTTTGTTCGCAAGAAGCGTAAGCGACGAACTTGCTTATTCGCTACGGCCGTACGGCTTGACGGAGGAAGCTGCAGCATTGCGGCGTCAGGAGGCGCTGAGCGCGGTGGGCTGGAAAGGCGAGGAGTGGCTGGAGCGCGATCCTTATTTGATGAGCGGAGGAGAGCGGCGCCGCACGGCGCTGGCGGCGGTATTCGCGGCTCCAGCCCCGTGGCTGCTGCTGGACGAGCCGACGGCGGGGCTGGACGGAGCCGGACATCGAATGATCGCGCTTAAGCTGAGAGAGATGCGGTCGGAAGGCATGGGAATCGTGCTCGTCTCGCACGATTCCGACTGGGCGCTGCCGCTTGCGGACGAAACGATGCTGCTGGCTGCGGACGGCACGGTAAGGCTGTGCAGTCGGGAGCAACTGGTTCGGCATCCCGAATGGCTTGTGGATACGGGCATGCGGGTGCCCGAGTGGCTGCAGGCGGCCCATCGGCTGTGGAGGAGCGGCGTTCCCGCCGAGCTGACGATGGATCCGACAGCAGCGGCCGCGGCTTGGAAGGTCGAGCAACGGAGCGAGAACGCGGCTCGGGTCCTGGTGGGTGCGCTGGGGGATGGCGGGAATGAAGAGAAGCAGGCTGAGCTGGATCGACAGGCAGGAGAGGCGCAGGAGGTAGACGGAGAGCGAAAGACAGCTGAAGTGGGACAGGCAAGAGAGCAGCTCGGGGCTGATGAAGGACGAGAATTTGCGCGAGAGTGGCAGGCAGGAGAAAAGCAGGAGATCGGTGGAGAGCGGAAGGCGGGTAAAGAGCGAAAAAGACACAGACAGTTAGGAGCGACACGGCATCGTCTCGCGGGGTTCGATCCCCGATCGGTATGGCTGGCTTATGCTTTAGTGAGTTTCGGTCTGTTTGCTTTGAGGGATTGGCCGAGGCTGGCTGTCGGAGCCGCGATCGTCATAGGGCTGCTGTTCGCCGGACGGATCTCGCTGCGGCGCTGGCGCGGACTGATCGTGAATTACGCGGTGTTTTCCGTGATGACGTCGGCCATCTTTGCTTCGGGCGCCGGGAGTGAATGGGCGATGCGGGGCGAGGCTTTTGCGGATACGTTGCTCACTTTTACGAGGACGATGCTTATTTTGCTGTTGGGGTTGGCTATTCCTCTCGTCATGTCGCCTTTGTCGCTGAGAAGATCTCTGGAGCAGATGACCTCTATTAAAGGCAAGAGCCCGATGTGGGCGCAAAGGGGAATTCTCGCGGTCGCACTGATTATGCGTTTTGTGCCGGTGCTGCTGGAGTTGTGGGAACGTTTCTCGAAGATTATCCGCGCTCGGGGGAAAACGCTGGCCCGTGGTCCCATCGCCTTCGGCCGTAAGCTCCGCGACACTGCGCTACCTTTCATGTTGGCGTTATTCCGATTAGGAGACGAGGTGGTGCTGGCGCTGGAGAGCAGAGGAGTGGGCGGGATACGGACAGCCACCCGGGCGCAACGGTTGAGGTGGCGCGGTCGGGATTATGCATTGGCGTACAGTGCGCTGCTGCTGGCGCTGGGGTTGTGGATCGCATCCTAATAGATGCAGAGCGAGGAGCGACTAGTGTCTTACGTATTTCCGTAGCTGCCAAGGAGGAGAAGAATATTAATTGTTTACCAATTGCTGGGCGATTGTTATAATAGAAGGGCGGGGCGAGGGGAGTTCTATCTGAAAACTCCTGTGCGGGTCGCAGAGATCTTGCCGGCGCTGACCGTAAAAGTCTAGATTAATCCTGAGTACTTCGGCATCGGTATCGGACTGGTGCTGGCGAACATCGCGCTGGGAATTCCCGACTTCGTTTGAGGTTTTAGCGATGGGGTTTAACGGTTGAAACGAAATAGAACGATATCGCTCCGAAAGAATCGAGAGGCTGCTATCCGCGGGATAGAGCCTCTTTATTTGTTTACCAGTTGTTAGCGGGATTTGGTAAAATGAGAGGGAGTGGACGTTTGTGGAAATGATAATGGAGTTGAGCAAGAAAAACGAAAGAGAGCTGGTTGTGCGGTTTCCGTATTGCGCGGAATGGATACGGCGGATAAAGGAGCTTGAGCGGAGCCGATGGGATCCTGCGACGAAGACTTGGTCTTTTGCGTATACGCTGCTTGCGGTCGAGAGGTTTATGATTCTGTTACAGGATGCGGACATTCGCGTTTCGGAAGAGCTTCTGAGGGAGTGCTATTTGCTGGGCGACAGGAGGGAAGGCGGCTCAATCAAGAGGCGGGTGGAGCTTGAAAAATCGAACTGGGGTGCTTTCGTTGAGAGCAAGCTGGTTTATGAATTGAAGCTGAGGGGGTACAGCCGGAAAACGATCCGGACATATTGCGGTCATGTAGGACGGTTTTATCGTTATTACGACGAGATCCGCGAGGAAGTGGACGAGTTGGATTTACTCAAGTCGTTCAGCGTTCGGATGTTGGATGAGGGGAAGTCTCATGCTTACGTGAATCAGGCGATCAGTGCCATTAAGTTTTATTTGGTGAAGGTGTGCGGTAAGTTGGAGGGCAGCTTTCCGTACGCGAGGCCGAAGAAGGAGAAGAAGCTTCCGAACGTTCTCTCTGTAAGCGAAGTATTGAAAGTGTTGGCGGCGGTGGACAACCGGAAACATCGGGCGATTCTGTATTTGTCGTCTTCATCTGGGCTGCGGGTCGGTGAAGTCGTCAAGCTGCGGCTCGCGGATATTGACCGAGAGCGCGGAACCCTGCACATCCGTCAGGGAAAAGGACGAAAGGACCGCGTCACCGCTCTCTCGGCAGCCGCCCTAGAAGCGCTTGATTGCTATCAGGCGGTATATAGAACGGAGCAATGGTTATTTCCCGGACAGAATCCAAGCCGGCACTTGACGGAGCGTACCGTCCAGAAGGTTTTCGAGCAAGCGGTACTCCGGGCACAAATTGCCAAACGCGTAAGTATCCATTCGCTGCGTCACTCTTTCGCCACACATCTGTTGGAGGAGGGCGTCGATATCCGTTACATCCAGGAGCTTCTCGGCCACAAGAGCATTCAAACGACGGAAATCTACACTCATGTCGCCGTCCGGGACCTCCGGAAAATCGTTAGCCCTCTCGATCGAATCATGGGTCAGAGCCAGGTAGATAAGTAGTTGGAGTCCTTCCTTCCTCGGCTCTTAATGGAGCAGAAGGGTTCAGGCTGGAATCCAGGGGCCGGGTGGATTCTGCGAAATACGCAAACAGGACTCTATGAGAGGTTTTGCGAAGTTCGTAGATTAAACGTTATATAAAATCAGCGCAAAACGAGAAAACAAAAGCAAATTTCTTCTTCTAAAGATGTTAAGATAACGAATAATTTACTTTCAAAAGAAGTGAAGAAAGGACATTCTAAAATGGGAGACGTATC
>NZ_JBEPYQ010000122.1:0-18483 GCF_041641335.1 Cohnella sp.
AAAGGCTTGCTGCAGATGTGACGCCACGTTCGCATGCGAACGCCAAGAGATCGGAGTCGTAAGACGATTGCACGATTGGGCAGTCACAAGCCCCCGCTTCAAACGAAGTTAAGTGGGGGTAATTGACAGGGTCCTTTCTGTGCATACTGGCCTCCAGCACGATCAATATCGCTTTGGAAATTCTGAAGGATCATTTTCAGACGAGTTTGGACACCGCACTTGGACGTTGACCGGCTTCATGCTTGCCATGGGCACGACGGCTCCGATCGTGGGTTATTTGGGAGAAAGGTTCAGCTACAAACATTCTGACGATCAGCCTGTATTCCGGCACGTTCCTGACGCCCGTCTTCCTGCAGCGGATCCAGCACGTGTCCGCGATGGATACCGGCTTGATCCTGCTGCCGGCGTCTCTGGCGATGGCGCTCGTGATGCCGATCGTCGGCAAGCTGTACAATTCGATCGGCCCGCGCTGGCTCATGTTCGCCGGCATCGTGCTGCTGTCGGTCGGAACGGTGACGCTGAGCTGGCTGAGCCTCGACGTGTCCCATGCCTATATTTTGTTCTGGATGGTCGTCCGCAATCTGGGCATCGCGCTCGTCATGATGCCGTCCAGCAACGCCGGCATGGAACTGCTGCCGCGCGAGCTGTCGGGCCATGCTTCCGCGATCATGAACTGGAACCGCAACGTGTTCGGATCGTTCGCCATCGCGATTTTCACGACGATGCTCGCCACGAGGTCCGCGCACCATGGCGCGGCATTCGTTCAGGCCGGGGAGACCGATCAGGCCTTCATCTCGGCCATGTCGTTCACGATGAGCGTGAACGACGTCTACCTGGTCGCCACCTTCATCGCGGCGGCCGCGCTGCCGCTCAGCCTGTTCGTGGGCAAAGTCAAGCCGCTCAAGGACGGGCAGCCGGAGAAAAAAGCCGCCTAATCGACTAAAAGCCGGATGCAGGAGGGGAAATATTCCGCCCTGCATCCGGTTTTTTCGTGCTATAATGAGTCGTTTGACGCATGCTCCGGCGAATGGGGCCGCGGTTCGAAAACTCCCGCGTTATCAAAACTAGGAGGATGTTTTCTATGTTCAATTTCGGTTGGGGCGTTCTGTTCGTCCTGGTCAACTTCGCGCTGTTCCTGCTCTGTTACCGGATGCTCGGCAAGACCGGCCTGTACGCCTGGGTCGCGGCCGCCGTCATTCTGGCCAACATTCAGGTCGTGAAGACGATCGGCATGTTCGGATTCGTTATGACGCTGGGCAACACGATGTACGGCACGATTTATTTGACGACGGACCTGATCAACGAGAAATACGGAGAGAAGGAGGCGAAGAAGGCGGTATGGTTCGGATTTTTCTTCCTTCTGATGTCGACGGCGATTATGCAGATGGCGCTGGTCTTCCAGCCGCAGGAGACCGACTTCGGCGATCCTGCGCTGCAGACGATCTTCGGTCTGGCTCCGCGCATCGCGCTGGGCAGTCTGGCCGCTTACTTCGTCAGCCAGCTTCTCGACGTGAAAATATTCAGCAAGCTAAGGGCGAAGTTCCCTTCCCGCAACCAGCTGTGGATTCGCATTAACGGCAGCATCGGCGTCAGCCAGATGGTCGATACGCTCATCTTCTGCACGATCGCGTTCGCCGGGGAATATTCCTGGGGCATCTGGTGGGACATCGTCATCACGACCTATGTGCTCAAATTCATCATCGCGATCGCTTCGACCCCGGTCATCTACTGGGCTCGCAGCTTTAGAACAAAGGAAGCATAAGGGAAAAAAAAGGATTTCCGGCTTCGGAATCGAAATCGGAATGGAGTAGCACGATAGCCGAATCTCAAGAGCGGATAAGCGACGAGGTGAGCGGATCGCGATGGAGAAGGACATTCGAGAGCGTAGGCTTGCCGGAGAGATTGACCGGTTGGAGCGGCAGTATCTGGTGGGGCGGGATCGCGAAATCCGCCTGTTTCTTGAACGTCTCGAGAACGGCTCGACTGCCGGAGGCCTGATTAACGTTTACGGTACCGGCGGAGTGGGAAAGAGCTATTTGCTCGACGAATTTCGCCGTCTGTCCGAGGCTGCCCAAGTCGGGTTTCTGCTCATGGACTGCCGCGCGCCGACCGTCGATCCCGCCGATTTCTGTCAGAGGCTGCTGCGCTCTCTGCGCTATCCGACAGATCGGTTGGACGCTCTCCGGACGGACGCGCTCCTGTTGAAGGAGATGTGCCTGGAAGCCATACGCGACACTGCGGGAGACGGCCCGTGGGTACTTGCTCTGGATACGTTCGAGGAGGCCGGAGAACTGGAGGATTGGCTGCGGGAACAGTTTTTCCCCCAGCTTAGTCCGCAGATTCGGATCGTCATTTCCGGAAGGATTCCGCTTCGGGGACCGTGGCTCGTCTCGCCGGGGTGGAGGCAGATAATCGTCCCTATGCCGCTGGAAGACTTTGGTTACGAGGATGTGAAGCAATACTTGTGTCGCTCGGGCATCGAGCGGGAGGAGCTTGTACACCGGGCATGGGACAGAACGCGGGGCCATCCTTTGACGCTCTCCCTGTTAGTGTCGACAACGCTCGTTCAATCTCTTCGGACGCCGCCTTCCCCTGCATTCGAGAGCGTATTCTCTCAAGTGGCGAACGCCTGGTTGATGGAGGTGCCCGATTCCGCCGTTCGGGAACTGGTGGAGGCTGCCGCCGTCTTGCGGCATTTTAATCAGGAGCTGCTGAGCTTCGTTCTGGAGAGGCAGGTGCAGACGGAGCAATTCCTGCGATTGACGGGGTTCTCGTTCGTCCGCAAGACAGGCAGCGGTTGGATGCTGCACGACATGCTGCGCGACGCCATCGGTTACGAGCTGCGCCAGCGGGCACCGAACTACTACGACCGTTTATGGAAGCGATGCGTGACCTTCTATTATCTCGCTCTGAAAAAAACGCCTCCAGGAAAATCGGCCGCATGGGAACGGACGGACTGGGTGTATTACATCGGCGACCGCCTGGTTCGGACCTTATTTTATCAACAACCCGACCGCGGCTTCACCGAGTCCTTGCATTCCGGGAATTGGGCGGAAGCCGAACAGTATGTGAAGCGCCGCCTTGCTTCGGCGGGCGACGTTCGCATCGTCAGGCAGGATCCGGAGTCCGGAGAGCATTTCGAATATTTCATCGAGGCCTCCGATAGCGTCAACGCTTATCGGCATGTCGACTTGCGGGAACTCTACCGGTTGGATCCGGGCATCGTCAAGCTGCTCCGGGACGCTGGCGGTCGCTTGTGCGGAGTGTCGGCGGTTGTGCCGATTCACGAACGAACGCTAGAGTATCTGCTTGCCCATCCGCTTTCTTCCGCCTATTTCTACAGTCTGACCAAGCATGAGATTGAACGGCTCAGAACCCCGCGCGAACAAGCGGCCGGTTATTTCGTCATGTTCATCGATGTGAGCGATTATTCCGACTCGGTTCAGTGTCACACGGCCGGAATGACCTTTATCCCCTACATGCTGTCCGCCGGTTTGACGGTTACGATTTCCCCGGAGATCCCTTTCTTTCATGCCATCTTCCGCGGTCTCGGATTCGAGAGAGTCGGGGAGGCCGCTTTTTTCGATTACGGCGACGGCAAGCCAGCGCCGTATTTCGTGCTGGATACGAGAGGTCAGAAGCTGCAGGATTACTTGAACAAAATGATTGCCTCGGTCGGTATTCCGCAGCTTCGGAACGACCGGAGCGAACGATTCATTATGCTGTCGCGACGCGAAAGAGAGGTCGTCGAGCTTTTGCTCCAAGGACGCTCTAATCTGGAAATTGCCCATGCACTGTTTCTGAGCGAAGCGACGGTGAAGAAACATATCTCCAACATTTACGGCAAGCTTCAGGTCAAGAAGCGCACGCAGTTGCTCCATCTATACGGAGGAGGGAGATCGCCGAACGATTGATCGCGGTCACAGTCGCAGCCCTGTTTCTTCTGCTCCTTTTTTACGACTTTCGGATAATATCCGCCGCAACCGCGCAGTGCTATCCTTAAATCGCTGTGTAAGAAATCGCGATTAAGGAAGGGCGTGTTCCATAATGACGAAGCTTTGGAGGAAGAAGCCGTTACTGCTGCTGCTTTTTATCGTCGCTCTATTGTCCAGCTCTATCGGATCCGCGTATGCGGCCGCCAACCTGGAGCCGATCAAAGCCTTTTTTAACCGGGGCGCGACGTTCGTGCTGAACGGCGAAGCGTGGCAGCCCAAAGACGCGAACGGCAAACCGATGTCGGCGATTTACTACAACGGGGTTAACTATTTGCCGGTTCGCGCCGTAGCCGAAGCCCTGAAAGTGCCGGTCAACTTCGACGCCGCCACGCAAAAAATTTATATCGGAGGCCAACCGGGAGGGCGGACGCCGATATTCGCCGTGCCGATGGAGATCGACAACATCTACGTGATTCCGTCCAGAGATCCGAAGGACACGCTCGTGAACGGCAAGCCGTACAAGGAAGTTCTGAAGATCGACCAGTATGGCGACATTGTCTTTACTTTGGACCGCAAGTACAAGCGGCTCGTTCTGGATGCCGCTATCGTCAGCCCCGGGGAGCACGACGTGGAATTTACGCTGTATAACGCAGGCGAGGAAGCCGGCAACACAGCGCTTACCGTACTTGAAACGCATACGGCGAGCTTGGAGGATTCGTCCGCACGGATGATCTTCGACGTAACGGGGCTGGACAAAATCAAAATCCACGTGCAAAGCCACAACCTGAATCCTTATATCTATGCGAGAATCATGGATACGTCTTATTTCGATAGCGAGTCGTCTTCCGCGACGGAAGGACGCTGAGCGCAATGGCGGCCTTCTTCAAACGATCGGTTGCGGCCGTTCTCTGCTGCCTGGCTCTAACTGCGGGATGGCCGGCGGGGCACGCGTCCGCCGCAACGATTCATCGTTTCGATATCCTCACGGACAAGGATTATTTGATCGCCGGAGTCTCTTATGAGACTATGCTGGTGACGGACAGGGCGAAATTTACGCAGATGATCGCCGTGTACGATTATTCCGTGAACAACGGCGCGACGTGGAGGCCGCTGGACATCGCCGGGTTTTTCGGACCCACGACCTTCCGCTTACCGCTCGATTCGCAGCTTACAAACGCGATCTTTCGCGTAGGAGCTGAATTTGATCCTCTAATCGGCTCGAAAACGTATTCCGAGAAAAGAATCGGTCCCTACCGAATCTTGCAGCCGCTCGGGCCGACGAACGTCGTGGCGAAGGCAAACAATGACGGTACGGTTTTGCTGACCTGGGACGACAATTCCAATATGGAATCCAGGTACCTGATTACCCGGAACGGTCCCGACGGCACCCAAGTGTTCTCCGTGGGGAACACGACGGATTACGTCGGACCTGTCGTCTTCACGGACAAGAACACAAATAAAAATAAAGATACGATCTACGTGTATTCCATCTCTGCGGAAATGGACGAAAAGTATTCCTTGCCGGAAGATCTGCACCCCGGCATCGTGTATGTTCCCGTTAAAACCAAGACTCCGATCAATCCGAATAAGGTGATTACCGATTTGCTCGTGGTGGATCTGAATAAATATCGGGTCGCGCCCGTGCAGACGGTTAACGACAAAGCGTCGATTATCGACAAGCGCCCGGACCTTGTCATCCCCCAATCGGTGTGGGAGCAATTCAACAACGGAAGCAAGACGCTGCCCGCCATAGCCGTGAGCAGCGTCGAGCTGAACGTCAAGTCCGCGGCGCTGCAGCCAGGGGCGACCTTCGCTCTCGTTGCCACGGTGCTGCCGTCCGATGCGACGAATCGGAAGGTTGTCTGGAGCAGCGACGACGAGCAGGTCGCCAGCGTCTCCGCAAGCGGCCAGGTTGCCGCTATCGCGCCGGGCACGGCGAAGATCACGGCGAAGACGGAGGAAGGGGGCTTTGCGGCCTCGGTTATCGTCACCGTATCGAAGCCACAGGCCGAGGAACAGGGCCCGGTCGAACCGGAGATCAGGCTAAGCGATATTGCGGATCATCCGGCGAAGCCGGAAATCATGGAGGCGGTCGCCCTCGGCTTCGTGACCGGCTATCCGGACGGCACCTTCCAGCCGTACGGGAACGTCACCCGGGCCGAATTCGCCAAGATGCTGATAAGCGGATTGAACCAGAAGGGAGACGGAGGCGAGCTGTCGTTCAACGACAAAAATGAGATCGGCAATTGGGCGCGGCCTATGGTCGCAGAGGCCGTGAAACGCGGTATCATTAAAGGGTATGCGGACAATACGTTCCGGCCGAACGCCAACATTACGCACGCGGAGATGATTTCTATGGTCATCCGCGCCTCCGGCTTCCCCCTAGACGAGACGCCGGGCCGAACAGGATTCGCGGACGACGCCGCTATTCCGGCGTGGGCGAAACCTTCCGTTTCCAAAGCGCAGGAAACTGGGATCATCATCGTCGGAGGGCTGTCCGCCAAGTTCGAGCCCCAGGCGCTCTCCACGCGCGCCGAAGCGGCATCGGCGATCGTGAAGATGCTGCAAGCCAGAAAAACGCAAGATTAACGCGACCGATTGCGTGAAGAAAGCCGCTTGCCCGACGAGGGAAGCGGCTTCTTCAGGCTTATAGAATCGCTTCTCCGTCTTCGGGGATGAGAACGCGATCCGCATAGGGAGTCGCGGCCAGCGCCGAGCGCAGGTGCTCCCTCGTCACGACGCAATGATTGATCGCCTCCATATGCACCGCGACGACGGTTGCGTCCGGAGCCTTCCGGCAGACGCTCAGCACGTCTTCGGGCGTCATCGTAATCGGGTCTCAGGCAAGGAAACGGGCGCCGCCTGCATTCACGACGACGGCCTCCGGCTTGAAGCCGTCAAGCGCCCGCTCGACTTCCTCGCAGTAGATCGTATCCCCCGCCAGGTACAGCGTCGGCTCTCCTTTCGCCCGCAGCACGAATCCCGACACCCGTCCCATCGCTTTGCCGATCTCCCCAGTGCCGTGACGACCTCCCGTCAAGCTTACTTCGACATTCCGAAACTCGGTCGACGTTCCGACCGGTCGCGCCGCCACAAAGCCAGCGTCATTAAAGGTCCCTTCGTCCCCGGGCTGGCACAGGATCGGCATCGTTTTCTGCAGCAGGGCTGCCGCCGCATCGTCCCAATGATCCTTGTGCAGATGAGTGACCAGAACGAGGTCGGATTCCGCCAAAGCGTTTGCCGGCAGCGGCAGTCCGACCGTCGGGTTGCGCCGCTCGTTCGGGGTGCCCGGAATCGGAGGGCTCGCACCCTGATCGCTCAGCATCGGGTCGACGAGAATGCGCAAGCCGCCGTATTCAAGCAGCAGCGTGGCGTGACGAATCAGTTGAAGCTTCATTTTTCATTTCCCCTATCTTCGTGGAATCCGCGTCTGTTACAATTATAGAAAGAGGTTGGCGGAACGGGGAACGGTCCCGTGAAACGAAAAAAGGCTGAACGGTTTCCCGATGAAAGGAGTTGGCGCGATTGGCGGGCTTAGCGGTAGACGAGACGGATTTGCGCATTTTGCGGTGCTTGGCGGAGAACGCCATGCTGTCGCATAAGGAGCTCGGGGAGCTCGTCCATATGACCGGACAGGCGGTCGGCGCCCGGATTCGGAAGCTGGAGGACGCCGGGGTGATCGAAGGGTACGCTGCGCGCATCGATCGGACGAAGCTCGGCCTTGCGCTGACCGCGTTCGTGACGGTGTTCTTGAAATCCGGCTCTGCGCACGAGAAGTTTCTGGCGTTCGCGGCGGGCGAGGAGAACGTGGAGGAAGTGCATCGGGTCAGCGGGGAAGGCTGTTACTGGCTGCGGACGAGAGCGGCGGGGCACGACGATTTGAACCGGTTTCTGGATCGGCTGCTCGAATACGGCAATTACAAGCTCAGCTTGTCCATCGGCAAATTAAAAGGATAAAGGCGCGGCGTGCGGCCCTCCGGAGCGTATCCGGAGGTTTTTTTGCTTTATTCGGCCTTCGCCATGCAACCCGAACGCTCAGGGACGCATCTTAATCATGTAGGGAGGGAAGCCGGTCTGGATGTCGTGAGAAGATTGATCGCCAAGGACGAATCCGCGCTGCGGGAGCTGATGGCCGAATACGGCGACGAGCTGATGCGCACCGCGTATTTGCTCGTCAAGGATCGGCAGACCGCGGAGGAGGCGGTTATGGATACGTTCGCGCAGGCGTACGCCAAGATCGGTCAGCTCAAGCAGCCCGACAAGCTGCGAAGCTGGCTGCTGCGCATCGTCGCGAACCGCTGCCGGATGAGAATGCGGACGTGGAGCTGGAGAAGTCTGTTTCCGTTCGAGCGCATAGAGAGCTTGGCCGAGGGAGAGGTGCCGGGGCCGGAAGAGCTGCTGCTGGCGCAGTGGCGCGGCGAGCGGTTAAGCGAGGCGATCCATGCGCTGGATTACAAGTACCGGGAAGTCATCGCGTTATATTATTTCAATGAATTAAGCGTGGCGGAAATCGCGGAGCAGTTGGACGGCAACGAGAATACGGTGAAAGCTCGGCTGTCCAGAGGAAGGGCGAAGCTGAAGTCGCTGTTGGGGGAGGGGGACGGAGATGGAGCGGGAGTCTATGAATAAAAAGCTGCGGGAGGAGCTGGACGGACTGCGGTTCGGCGGACAGGAGGACGTATTGCGGCGGACTCATCCCCGGTCCTGGCGCGATCGACTTCGGGGGCTGTGGAACAAGGAGCTCGAGATTCCGGTCGTGCCGCTTGGGCTGAGCTTTGCCGTCATTCTGGCCGTTGTCGCGGCTTCCCAGCTGCGGAGCCCGGAAGACGACGGCGACGCGGCTTCGGGGGATCCGAGGCAGTTGATCGAAGTCGGAGGCAACACGTATTGGAAGGACGATTACGAGAGGGCGGTGGCATCTATTGAAAGTGACGGTCAAGGTTAAGCATCTCGTCCTCGCTGCCCTGCTCTTAGGTACGGCGTTGTCTGTGCTGCAATTCGTCGTTATCCCGAAGCTTCAGGTCCGGGCGGCGGTCAAGGATTACGTAGCCGGGGCTCCCGGAGGCAAGAAAGCGATGCTGACGGCCATCGACCGAGCAGCTCCCACCCAAAGACTGGAGCTGATCCGCGAATATATGGTCTCCTATGTGGACGCTACCTCGCTGCGCAGCTTCGACGTGTACGTCGGCCCCGGATCGACGTACGCCTTCGGGCAAGGCCATGAAGAGAGCCGGGTCTGGAGCTGGGAGGAGAAGCTGCCTTATTTGCTGGAATACGTATCGGAAGGGCCGGCGGACAGTTCTCGGTACAGCGCGGCGACTCAGTTGGCGGAATATTACATGAGCGAGGGTCTCTCCGCAGAGGCGCTGGCCGTGCTGGAGAAGGCGGAGGAGCGCGGAGGGAACTGGCGGACGAAGCTGGCGCTGGAGCGCGCGAAGCTGTACGCAAGGCTGGGCGATTCGGGCGAGGCGATGCGGCTGGTGGAACGGTTGGAAGCGGAACCGCCGTCCGTCAACCTCGATTTCTCCGGTGAGGTCGCCCAGCTCAAGGCGCAGCTTCTGGTCGGGGAAGGCAAGGCGGATGCCGCCCTTCAAGCCGTGGACCGGGAGTTGAAGGCGCTGGAGGAGCGGATAGCGGAGGAGAAAAAGAAGTTTCCCGAGATGGGCGAGCTGACTCCGGCTAAGCTGGAGGAGCTGCGGCTGCTGCGCCGGCAGTTGGAGAAAGCGCTGGACGGAACTGGAGCGACCGTATCTGGCACGGTGAAGCGAAGCGACGGTCAGCCGTTGGCGCGAGTCGGGGTGTTCCTTCGTCGAGAAAGCGACGTCTATCACAGCATCGCGGACGGCGAGCCGTACCAGATTTTTACCGATGCCCAGGGACGTTATGAATTCAACAACGTCGTTCCGGGCAGCTATCAGCTGTACCTCGGACTGCCGTTCGAACAGATCGACGGCTGGACGTGGCCGACGATGAAAGACGATTGGATCAAGGTCGGAAGCGGCGATGCGTTGACCGAGAACGTCACGATGCGGCCCCTTATCGATATCCAGGAACCGGTAAACGGGGCTGAGCTGACAGGATCGACGGTGAAATTCTCCTGGGAGCCGGTCGAAGGGGCTTCGACCTATACGCTGTACGGAACGATTCCGATTGAGAGCGGAACGTCCAGCATGGCGATCCGGGAAGGAGTCGCGCAGAGCGAGATCGAGTTGTTCGCCGAGGATCTATATGAGACGGAGACCTCCTACTCCTTCCGGGACGTAGACGGCAAGCACGAGCTCGATTCCGCCTCCCTCCTCGGCTTCTCGAATCCGGAGCTTCGTTACTCGTGGTACGTGGAAGCGTACGATAAAGACGGCAGGCTGATTACCAGAAGCAACGGTTATCGATTGAACGAGGACACGATAGGCGCTCTGCCTTTCTTCTATTTGAAGGAGCGGGCGGCGACCGCCGCCGATCGTCTCATGCTGGATGGCCGGCTGGACGAGGCGTTGGCCGAGTATAAGCGGGCGCACGAAGCAGATCCGCTCGACCGCCACAGTCTGAATATGATTGCTCGCATCTACAGCGCGAAGGCTTCCTTAGCCCGTTCCGACGAATTGCGAGCACAGGCGATTCCTTATCTGGAGGCGCTGCTCCGGCTTGCTCCCGGCAACCGGAACGTTCTCTTCAATCTGTTCGACCATTACGACAAACGCAACGAATGGATCAAGGCCGAGGCGTATTACGAGCGGTATTTGGCGGCGGGTGGAGGGGAGACGGACGGTTACACTCAATCCCTGTATGCGACCTTCCTGATGAAGCAGAGAAGAATGGACGAAGCGATCGTCCAGTTCCGCGAAGCGTTGGAGCGCGATCGATCGCATCGCTTCGTCGGCCGCTATTTGGCGGCTGAGCTTTATGCCGGAGCATCGTTCGGGAAGGTCGCCGAGCTGGCGGCGGCGTATCCGGAGAGAGGGCCTTACGAGAGCGGACCGCCCGATTGGAGGAAGCTGGTCGAGACTTTGTCGGCGGAGAGCGAAGAGAATCCGGACGACTACCGGGAACTGCTCAAGCGTGCGCTGGAAGCCAGCTTCGACGGGGATTGGCAGACGGCGGACGCTGCCGGGAAGCCGGCTCTCCGGGCTTTTATAGCCGCATTGCGCAAAGTCGATTGATACGAATCCCGAGAGTCGGGCAAAAAACTCGTATTCGGCTCCCTGAGAGAAAACGCCCGCCCTAAGCGGGCGTTTTTGCCGTCAAGCTCGCGATTGCTTGTCTTGACTTCCCCGCACCCCGATTCTACACTGGTATAATTCATAAGGTTACAACGCCATCGGAGGGAAGAGTTTTGGCTACAGTCGCGGGAGTTAAAGGGGCGGCGAACCCGGGAACGAAGACGGTTTTGCCCGTTCTGCTGGCCATCAGCCTTGTCCATATGCTGAACGATTCGATGCAGGCGGTCGTTCCGGCTTTGTATCCGATCCTGCAGGAATCGCTAAACCTGTCGATGGTGCAGCTCGGGTGGATCGGATTCATGCTCAATATGACCTCATCGGTCATGCAGCCCGTCGTCGGCGCGTATTCGGACAAGAGGACGCTGCCGAACATGCTGCCGATCGGCATGGGGCTCAGCCTGATCGGCATGGTCGGGCTGGCGCTGGCGCCGCAATTCTGGGTGCTGCTGTTTGCGGTCGTGTTCATCGGGCTCGGCTCGGCCATCTTCCACCCGGAAGGGTCGCGCGTCGTTTATTTCGCGGCGGGAGGGCGGAGAGGCTTCGCCCAGTCCGTCTACCAGGTCGGAGGCAACGCGGGGAGCACGCTCGGACCGCTGATGACCGCACTCATCTTCGTTCACTTGGGCCAGATTGGCGCGATGTGGGGGACGCTGTTTGCCGGCTTCGGGATCGCGGTGCTGCTCGGCCTGCTTCCCTGGTACAAGCGTAAGCTCGGCGAATGGGAACGTCAGCGGGCGGCCACGGCGGCGGCCCGCGCATCCGGATCGACCGTGACCGAGAAGGCGAGCCATCCGCGGGTCAAGTTCGCGATGGGCATGCTCGTCTTCCTCGTGTTCGCGCGCTCCTGGTATCATTCGGGCATCGGCAGCTTTTATCAATTTTACTTGAAGTTCGATTACGGGCTGACGACGCAGCAGGCGCAAATTCCCGTGTTCCTGTTTCTGGCCGCGGGCGTGCTCGGCACGTTCTTCGGAGGCGTGCTGGCGGACAAGTTCGGCCTGAAGAACATGATCGTATTCTCCATCGCGGGGGCGGCCCCGCTTGCGCTTCTGCTGCCGCATTTGCCGCTGGTCTGGGTGTACCCGCTCATCGCGGTGCTCGGCTTCGTCATCCTGTCGGGCTTCTCAGTCAGCGTCGTCTACGCGCAGTTCCTCATGCCGGCGAACGTAGGCATGGCATCGGGACTGACGACAGGGCTTGCCTTCGGGATGGGCGCGATCGGCGGAGTCGCTCTCGGCCAAGCAATCGACACGTTCGGCATTAACGACGTCATGTTCGCGATCAGCTTTTTCCCGCTTGTCGGCCTGTTTGCCCTGCTGCTGCCTTCGGATCGCCCGAAGAGAAGCGCGGGAGCGGCGTCCGGATAAAAATAAACCGTTACTCATGGAAG
This sequence comes from Cohnella sp., assembly GCF_041641335.1. Classification (NCBI taxonomy): domain Bacteria; kingdom Bacillati; phylum Bacillota; class Bacilli; order Caryophanales; family Paenibacillaceae; genus Cohnella; species Cohnella sp. The sequence continues at coordinate 12,543 of NZ_JBEPYQ010000122.1, forward strand.
AGAAGCCGTCTCCGCATCGCGGGGGCGGTTTTTTTTACCCTTCGTTCAGCAGGCTTGCCCAATATGCCCGTTCCACGAGCTATCTGAAGATGGGGTCCGACCTGATACATAATCAGGATTTATGACACTATGAGATGGACTTGTCCGGGAGCCGTAGACGGCCGATCGGCGTTGTCATAGAATATGTCGAAAACGGATCAGGGGATTGCGGGAGCGGCCTAATGCAACATAGAGAGCACTGCTATCGTCACTACAATACAGGAAAGTTTTTCCGTACAGGATAAGGGGGATCTGCGATGAAAACAAGAATGGCTTGGCTGACGGTCTCCTTCGCCGCGCTGCTGCTCATCGGAAGCTGCGTCGTGAAGAAGGCCGACGAACCGTCCGGCGGCGGAGAAGCCGCTCCGGCGATTGCGGCGGAAGCTTCCCTAAACCGCGCCGTGGAGGCCTCCGAGGGGGCGCGGATCGGCAAGCAGGGAGAGAGGACGTTGCCGCCGACCGCCAAGAAGCATCCGATGTACGTCAAGGATCTGTTGCATACGAAGCTGGAAGCGAAAGCGGGGACAGAGAGCGTCAAGCTCGTTTTCTCGGTGACGAACGTATCCGGCCGCGAGCTTGAGCTGACGTTCGGCTCCGGCATGCAATACGACTTCGCCGTGTACGACGGGCGGCATGACGAGGTGTTCAGATGGGCGCTCGATAAAAGCTTTACGCAAGCGCTGATCGAGAAGAAGCTGGAGCGGAACGAGGCGATCGAGTTCGAGGAAGAGTGGAACCTTGCGGACAACTCCGGAGCGCCGGTTCCGGACGGGGACTATACGGTGCGGCTGATCGTTCGCGCTGCAGTAGATCTGCCGGGAGGACAGCTTCTCGCTCCCGGACAGTTGGAGGCCGAGACGGACGTGACGATCAAGAAGGAGCAGAGCTAACTGCAGCTCTGCTCCACTTCTATCCGGCCGTCCGCCCGAAGCGTAACCGTGGCCGTGCCGGATAGGCTCTCCGTATACCCGCAGACGACGGCTTCCTTCGGTTCACCGCCGTCGAAGACGAACTTCTGGTAGACGCCGCCTTCTCCGGTCAGGCTGAGCTCGGGCCTGATCTTGGCGCTCTGTCCGGCTTCGATGCGCTGCCGGTAGAAGTGCTTCGAGCTGCCGGAGCTGGAGACGGCGCGGGTTTCGACTGCGACGAGATCGGCGCTCGTCTCGTTCACGACCGTGATTCTCAGCGGTCCGAAAGGTTCCATCCATTTGATTCCCCATAGAATGAACAGGACGAGCAGGGCTCCGATCGACAGATAGACGAGCATCAGGCGTCTAAGCAATCTCATGGCGGTTCGTCACAGATCCCTTCTGAGCGCCCGCAGCACGTCGATCCGCGTAGCTCTGCGAGCCGGACGAGAGCCGGACAGCAGGGCGACGGCAAGCGAGATCAGGCTCGACAGCGCGGCCAGATAACCCGGAATGAAGGAGAAGCGGAAATCTTGCGGCACCTTCTCGTCCATGAAGCCTTCGATAATGAGCGGGAGACCGGCGTTCACGGCCATCGAGACTACATACGCGACGGCCGTGCCGATGATCGCCCCGAGCAAGCCGATCATGGCGCTCTCCAGCAGGAAGATTCGCCGGATGGCCGACGGATGGGCGCCGATCGCCTTCATGATGCCGATATCCTGCGCGCGTTCGGTGACGGCCATCGTCATCGTATTGTAGATGCCAATGGAGGCGATCAGCACGGCGATCGTGCCGACGAATACGAGACCGATCTTCATGATGAGGAACACGAGATTGATCTGATCGAGCTCGTCCGCGATGGAGTGGACGAAGTAGCCTTGCTCGCGAATTTGCTCCACGATTGCCTTCACATGCCGGGCACCGTCCGCAATAACCTGAATCTCGCTATACTGGCGCGGATCCTGCAGTCCCGGCGGCTCGTAGCCTTCGGGATTTTCCTTGTCCGGCGCGATGCGCTGCTCGCCCCATTGCGTGCCGGTGAAGCTCTCGATGTTCCCCATCGCCGCGTTGCCGACGTATGTCGAATTATCGAGCTGCCATTCGCGCGAAGGCTTGGCGGCAATGCCGACGATCTTGACGGAGAACGACTTCTTCCGCTCGGTTCCGTCCGTCTCGAACTGGGAAGCTTCCATGCTCATCGTCTTGCCGAGCCACTCCTCGGCGGAGGGAGGCTCGTCGCCCGGCTTGAAGCCTTCGGCGGGCATCCGCGAATAATACCCGACGACGACTTCGTCATCCGCTTGCGGGAGACGTCCCGAGCTGAGTCCGAAGCCCGCCGCGGTCTCGGCTGCGAAGTCGACGTTGATGACTTTTCCGGGGGTTAAGGCTACCCCGTCGACGGTAGAACGAATCGTCTGCCGGACGTTGTTCCGATACGTGACCGCTTTGACGCGATCGACGGAACGCAGGTACGCGATGCCCTTCTCGTCGATCTGGCGGTCCACGCCGTCTTTCGAAGCAATGCCGTAGATGTCGATGGCGGTGACGAGCCGGTCTCCGACGACCTTGTCGACGATGCTCTTCTGCAAGCCGAACCCGACCGAAGCGAGCACGATCAGGAAGGCGCAGCCCATTGCCGTCGCGAGCACGGTCATGAACAGGCGCGTTTTGTTTTTCTTCATATTTTGCCGGACGAACCGGACCTGGTCATTGAATTTCATAAGAATGGGCTTCTCCCTTCCGCGGAGCATTCAACAAGTAGCCGTCCTTCAGCGCGATGGTGCGATGGGCCGTGGCGGCGACCTGTTCGTCGTGAGTGATGAGGACGAACGTAATGCCGAGCTCCCGGTTAAGCTCCCGGATGAGAGCCAGCAGCTGCCGTTCGTTGTCGCTGTCGAGGCTTCCGGTAGGCTCGTCTGCGAGCACGATCGGCGGATTGAGCATGAGCGCCCTGGCAACGGACACGCGCTGCTGCTGGCCGCCCGACAGCTCTCCGGGATAATGGCCGGCGTATTCGGCGACGCCGACTTGATGAAGCAGCGCCATGACGCGTTTTTTGCGTTCCGCTACGTCGACTCCCTTAAGCACGAGCGGCAGCTCGGCGTTCTCGAACGCGGTCATGCTCGGGATGAGCTGGAAGCTCTGGAACATGAAGCCCAGATGGGCGAGCCGGAAGCTGGCCCAATCCCCTTCGCTTAGTCCGGTCACGGCCTGCCCCGCCACGCGGATTGTCCCCGACGTCGGGTGAATGTAACCGGACATTAAGTTCAGCAGCGTGGATTTGCCGGATCCGCTTCGTCCGACGATCGCGACGATTTCTCCTTTTTCGACGTGCAAGTCGATATCGTGCAGCACGGGCACGACCCGTTCCCGGCCTTTCTTGCCGATGACGAACCGGTGGCTGACTTGGATCATTTCTATCATGCGTTGTTCCTCCGCTCCTATCTCTGTCTATATAGGTTGAACCCGTGTACAGGAAGCTATTGCATCCCCTTTCTTCGTTTCATTGGGTCCGTTCTTCGACGTATGTGTGGTTCCGCTTATCTAGTCGTTGCAACCTATATACATGATTGTATAGGCGTAATCTTAATGATTCGGTAACAACACCTAAAGAAAATCTTAAGATTGGCCGACGGCCGTTCAACGAACTTTCAGCCCCTGCTAAGGTTCTCCTAAGGTTGGTTTCAGCCCTCGCTCAGGATTGGAGGCAATACTGGACGAGGCAAGACCAAATTTCCTGTTAAGGAGGACCACAGATGAGAAAGTCGGTTAAGACGCTTGGCATTACGGCCGCTCTGGCGGTCATGATCCCGTTCTCCGCTTACGCGGCGACGGTATCGGGCGATACGTCCGCGTCTGGTGGGGCGAAGACAGCGCCAACAGAAAAGAGCCACAGAGGCTTCGGAGCGGAGTTGTCCGGGAAAGGCGCGGTCGGCGAGGAAGTGCTGGAGCTGCTCAAACTGGACAAGGAGACTTACCGGGAGAAATTAAAAGCAGGCTCGACGCTGGCGCAGATCGCGGAAGAGCAAGGAGTGAGCAGGGAGAGCTTGAAAGCCGCATTGACCGAGGCGTACGACAAGAAGCTGGAGGAGCGGAAGCAGAAGTTCGCGGACGGGCTGGACGCCTTGATCGACGCTCGGCCGGGAACTGGCGGGCACCATCCGGGCAAAGGCGCCGATCGGATCGCAGCAGCGGATTTGACCGCGATCGCGGAAACGCTGGGGCTGACCGCGGACGAATTGAAGGCGCAGCTTAAGGAGAGCAAGACGATCGCTGAAGTCGCCGCGGACAAAGGCGTGGACGTTCAGAAGCTCGTCGACGCGCAGAAGGCGGCGATCGAGAAGAGCGTTGCCGAAGCGCTGCAAGCTGGCGAGATCACGCAGGCGCAGGCGGACAAGAAGCGGGCGGAAGCGGGCGAGAAGGCGGAGCGGATCGTTAACGGCGGCTTCCGGCACGGCGGCGGGGAGCGCGGACACGGCGCCGGGAAACCGGCCAAGCCGAACGCGGCTGCCGACAGCTCGGCGGAATAAGACGGGGCTGTCCCATAAGTAGGTACGTACAAGATTATTGATGAAAAAAGTGGGTATCTATCTCCTGGAGACTGCCTCATACGGTCCTGAAATCACCTTTTGACGGGTTTACCGTTTTTCCCATTTCAGGATCGTATAGCATCGGAAGGAGATAGATGCCCATTACCATGAATCGATCGATAATCGTCAACCGCCTACGGTCAAGCGAACCTCGATGCCGGAAGGGTCCTGCGTACGCACGAAGCCGTCTTTCCTCTCCGCTTGGAAGCCGGCGCGTTCCAGGTCGGCGGCGATGCGCTCCAGCTCCGCGGCTTCGGGAACGACAATCGTGTAATAGGTCAGACCTGTTGCGTGCGCCGGGGCCAGGGGAGCGCCGACGCCGGCCCACACATTGATGCCGATATGGTGGTGATAGCCGCCGGCGGAGATGAAGCAGGCGCGCATCGTCCGGGAGAGATCGGCGACGACATCGAAGCCGATGACGTCGCAATAGAAAGCGCGCGACGCGGCGAGATCGCTCACGTGCAGATGGATGTGGCCCAGCGTCGTGCCCTCCGGAAGCCCGTTCCACGGCTTGTCTCCCGCCAGTTCCAGCAACCCGCGGATGTCGACCGGATCGGTAGCCATCACGTAATTGCCGTCGGCGTCCTTTCGCCACTGAGAACGCGGACGGTCGCAGTAGATTTCGATGCCGTTGTTGTCGGGATCGGAGATGTACAGCGCTTCGCTGACCAGATGATCGCCCTGTCCGATCGGGATGCCGGATTCGACCAGCCGTCGGAGCGACAGTCCGAGCTGCTCCCGAGTCGGCACGAGAATCGCGAAGTGGTACAGTCCGGCCGCCGATCTCTCCGGCGTAACGACGGCGTTCGTAATCTGTTCCAGAACGAGAAATTCGGCGCGGTCGTCGACCGTCAGCGAAGCGCTGATCCCGGCGCGGCCGAGCAGGCGGAAGCCGACGATCTCCGTGTAGAAGCGGATGGAGCGGTCGAGATCGCTGACTCTGAGCTGAAGCCGGCCAAGCGCGGTATCGGGGTGAATAGAACGGGCCATGTTCGTCATACCTCCGTAAAAAACTGCCCGACAGGCATGCGAGGCCTGCGGGCAGTCGTTCAGAATGGTTTGATTATTGTCTTTGCGTCGCCTGGGTGAACCGCTCCTGAATCAAGGAGTTGCTTATTTTCCACGCGGACAGATCTTCTTGCACGAGCTGCGTCGACGATTTCTTCGCAGGGGCGAACAAGAGCGCGTCCTTCGGTTGTTCTCCGACGGCCAAGCTGACTTTGCCGTTTTTGGATACGTAGACGTTCATGCCAGCAAACCTCCCAAAACCATTTTGACCAAGAAGACGAGATACGGGTTTTTATTCATTATAGCATCATTGACGCTTTCCTGATACGTGACGTATTTGCGGTTGTCCCAATCCGGGCCGGCGGGACAATGCAGCGTCAGAACGTGCTC
>NZ_JBEPYQ010000123.1:0-18086 GCF_041641335.1 Cohnella sp.
TGTCTCTGCGTCGCCTGGGTGAACCGCTCCTGAATCAAGGAGTTGCTTATTTTCCACGCGGACAGATCTTCTTGCACGAGCTGCGTCGACGATTTCTTCGCAGGGGCGAACAGGAGCGCGTCCTTCGGTTGTTCTCCGACGGCCAAGCTGACTTTGCCGTTTTTGGATACGTAGACGTTCATGCCAGCAAACCTCCCAAAACCAATTTGACCAAGAAGACGAGATACGGGTTTTTATTCATTATAGCATCATTGACGCTTTCCTGATACGTGACGTATTTGCGGTTGTCCCAATCCGGGCCGGCGGGACAATGCAGCGTCAGAACGTGCTCGCCGTGTTTGAAGCAGCCGTAAAACATCGATTTGCTTTGCGTGTAGTGGACGGTATCCTTGTTCATCTGGTAGGTCAGCGCCACATAGGAACTCTTGTCGTCCAGCCGGAACGAGCGGTTCCACGCGACGTCTCCCCACTTGGCGACGAATCGCATTTTGTCGCCTTCCCGGACGTACAGCGTCGCTCCGATGCAGGCGTCGTAACCGCCGACCGTCTCCGACACGTATTGGCCATAGCGGTGCTCGATCCGCCCGGCCGTCATTCGGCTCGCGACCGCACCCAGAACCGCCTCGTAATCTGGTCCGTCCGCCTTAGGCTGCAGCGAGGCGAGCTCGGACAACAGGCGGAAGGCTTCGTCCGATTGAGCGAGTCTGCGTCCGTTCTCGATGATCGAGTTCTTGAGCGGCAGCAGCATGGACCCGCGCCGCAGCAAATCGCTGAAGTAGGTTGGCCAGTCGATCCGGACGCCGAGCGAGAGGTCGTCCATATAGACGTTGCGGACGGACAGATCGTGAAGCAGAAACCAGACGTACGGATCGACGTGCGCCGGAACGCCGGGGTGGTGCCGGAGCGCGGCCAGCACTTCGTCGGTCGAAGGAGGCCTCCCCGACTCGGCCATGCATTGCTCCAGAAAGTCGTCGATCCATTTCCGCACCGTGCCGAAGAACGCGGCTTTGACGCTCGTGTCCGCGAATACGAGGATCGTCTTGCCCTTGTCGTGCGCCTGGATGAACTCCATATGGGTCACCGTGCGCTGCGCTTCCTTGTAGTAGGTGCCGCCGCGGCTGCCGACGAACAGCAGGAAGATGTCGGCCTCCCCGACCGCTTCGAGACACTTGGAGACCGGGTCCGCGTAGGCCGGCCACGGGCCGAGATTTTCCTCCCACATGACCGGTTCGTGCCCAAGCTGCCTCAGCTCGTCGAACGCCTCCTTGCGCAGCCGCTTCAGCCCGTCCTCGTTGACCGAGCTGATGAAAATTTTCGCTTTGGCCAATTCGTTATCCCGCCCCCTGTCGCAACCGACTTTCTTCCATTATAACCCATGGGACGGGCCGCGGCATCGCGAATTTCGCTAGGCTATCCCGACCCCGGCGCACATACATATAGCATTAGCCAAAACAAACGGGAGGGAGCGATCGTACGGGATGGCGATTAAACCATTGGCTTTGCGGCGGGGGGACACGGTAGGAATCGTCACGATAGGCAGTCCGCTCGCGCCGGCGACGATCGACGCCCGGATCGCCTACCTGCGGAGGCTCGGCTTGAACGTCGTCGTCGGACGGCACGTCTACGACGAGAACGGCTTTCTGGCGGGGACCGCCCGCGAGAGAGCGGAGGATCTGATGAGCATGTTCGCCGATCCGGACGTGCGGCTCATTTTGCCGTCCCGCGGAGGCGTGGGAGTAGAAGGGATACTGCCCTATCTGGATTTCGGATTCATCCGGCGGCATCCGAAGATCGTCAGCGGCTACAGCGACATTACCGTTCTGCTCAACGCGCTGGCGCAGCTGTCCGGCATCGTGACACTGCACAGCTTGCTGCTGATCGATTTCAGACCGGATATTCCGCCTTACAATATCGAACAGTTTTTCACGGCGACGTCCTCGACCGGAGTGCCGCGGCCGCTGAACAATCCTCCGGGCGTGCCGCTTGTTCCCAGAGTTCCGGGCAACGTCAGCGGGCCAATCGTCGGAGGCAACCTGACGTCTCTGACGGGAACGCTCGGAACGCCTTACGAGATCGATACCCGGGGCAAAATCCTGCTGCTGGAGGAGGTCCACGAGCCCGTGAACACGGTGTTCCGATATTTGGAGCAGCTGCGGCTCGCCGGGAAATTCCGGGATTGCCGAGGCATCGTCATGGGAGAGTGCGCCGGCTGCCAGGACGCATACGGCAAAACTTACGGAGACGTCATAGAAGAGTTTATCGTTCCGCTGGGCAAGCCGCTCGTCACGAATTTGGCATCCGGCCACGGCGCGTACAAGGCGGCCGTCCCGATCGGGGCGTTCGTTAATCTGAACGCGAGCGAAGGGAAGCTGACATGGCTGGAGCCGGCGGTGACGTATTCATAATCTATTTTTGCATTTTTGTGCGAATCGAAATAAACTAAAGAGACAACATTGGTCTTGTCTCTTTTTAATGTATCTGGGAAAGGGGAAATAACACATGTCATTCGTCAGCGATATTTTGGAATTCAATCAACAATTCGTGGAGGAACGTAAATACGAGCAGTACTTAACGGACAAGTTCCCGGAGAAGAAGGTCGCGATTCTGACCTGCATGGATACGCGGCTGGTGGAGCTGCTGCCCAAGGCGCTTAATCTGCGCAACGGCGACGCCAAGTTCATCAAGAATGCCGGCGCGGTGCTGACCCAGCCGTTTGGGAGCGCCATGAGGAGCATTCTGATCGCCATCCACGAGATGGGGGCCAAGGAAGTGCTCGTGATCGGGCATCACGGCTGCGGCATGACGCAGCTCGATTCGGGAGCGCTTGTGGAGAAGTTCAAGAAGAACGGGATTTCCGATGTCGTGCTGGACACGCTGGAGAATTCGGGCATCCGCATGGAAAAATTCCTTAAGGGCTTCGATAAACCCGAGGACGGCGTTAAGCACAGCGTCCAAATGATCCGCAAGCATCCGCTCGTGCCCGAGTTCGTGCCGGTCCACGGCTTCCTGATCCATCCGGATACGGGCAAGCTGGAGTGGCTGATCGACGGTTACGCGGAAGCCCAACTCCGCTAAAACGGCGAGAAGATCACGTTAAGCCGCTTGTTCAGATTTTGTTGAGAGCCGACGAGTACAATAGAGCTGAGGCTTTATGCTCGGGAGGTTGAACAAGATGGCGAAAATTATGGTCGTCGACGATGCCGCGTTTTTGCGGGCTATGCTGAAGGACATTTTAGTAAAAGCCGGTCATGAGGTCGTATCCGAGGCCGCGAACGGCCTGGAGGCGATCGACAAATATAAGTCCCTTCGGCCGGACTTGGTGACGATGGATATTACGATGCCCGTCATGGAGGGCGTTGAAGCGGTGAAGGAAATCCGCAAGATCGACCCGTCCGCCAATATCGTCATGTGCTCCGCGATGGGTCAGAAAAATCTGATCATCGAAGCGATTCAAAGCGGGGCCAAGGATTTCATCGTCAAGCCGTTCCAGTCGAACCGGGTTCTCGAGGCGGTCTCGAAGGCGATCGGATAAAAGCAAGACCGCTCTGCCGATGGCAGTAAACTGGTCCCCATAGACTGGACACTTTGAAAAAGGTGTTTAGGATTATGGGGACCAGTTTATTTACCGCCTTCTATAGGCCCCCCCTTTTTTTATTTCCAACCCCAATTTGTTTCAGATCATTGAAACAAATTGGGGTTTTATGTTTATTGGTGTTTCTTGGATTCCGCACCCAAATTTCCTATTGAATAGCGCTTTTTACTCATCGAGAAGAGCTTGGCCTTTAATTTTTATAGTCTATTTATAATTTCTCCTTTTCGTTTCTGCAAAAATATGCTTAAATATAATTGCAAACTGTTTCATATTGTTTCATTTTGTTTCATGGCGGAACGTGCAAGAGAGGGATGGCAAAAATTCTGACTTGCACAGCCGCTTTCAAATTCAATGGATTGAAAGGCGGGGCGAAACCATCGAATTAAACAAATTGGGGGCGTGTGCAGAGTAAATAAATGTATGCGTTTGCATTGATTAAACCTGTAAGGGAGCAGCTATGGAACTTTTTCTTGTACGACATGGGCAATCGGTAGGCAATACGGAGCCCGATCTGGATATGCCGGATTCGCCGCTGACCGCGAAAGGGAAGGAGCAGGCCGGACTCGTCGCGCGCTATTTGCTTAATAAAGGAATAACGGCTATCTATTCAAGCCCGCTGATTAGGGCGATGCAGTCGGCTCAGCCGTTGGCCAATCTGCTCGGCTATCCGATCCATGTGATGAAAGCACTGTACGAAGTGCGAGAAGGAAGCCCGTATGAAGGTCCTTCACGGCAAGCGCTGACCGAGCTTGTGCCGGAGGCCCTGTTCGATGATTCGATAGAAGAGGAAGGCTGGATCTGTCCCGGAGGCGACCTTCCTGAAACAAGCAAACTGCGCGCCCAGGCCGCGCTGCATCAGCTTCAATTAAGCGGTGAGGAGCGAATTGCGGTATTCTGCCACGGGATGTTTAATGAATATGTCATTCGCGAAGCGCTGGGTATTGGATCGGAGCGTATACGCTTCATCCAGGAGAATACGGGCGTGAACCATTTTATTATCCACAAGCAAGCTATTGAAGTGCTTAAAATTAATGATACCGTTCACTTGCAGCTAAAGAAGGACGTCCGACGGGATAGTTCTGCCAATGAGATCGCGTACGGATGATTCCAATCAGGAGGACAATGATTCGGATGCACTTATATGTTGTTCGTCATGCCCAGTCCACGATGAATATCGGTCAGGGAGGAGGGCCAAACTGCGACTTGACGGAGCTTGGGGGATGGCAGGCGCAACGGCTGCCTACGTTTTTCCGGGAGATCGGGCTGGACGCGATATATTGCAGTCCGCTGCGCAGAGTCATTCAGACGGCCGCACCGTTGGCCAAGGCCAAAGAAATGGAAATTGTACTTATTCCGGAGATGTCGGAAATTTTCAATGAAGCCTGGACAGACTACCGGGATTACAACTGGGAGTCCTGCAGCCAGATAGAAAAGGAGTTTCCAGACGCAAGATTTGCCGAACACCAGAATAAGCGGCGCCGATGGTGGCCCTCTTGGCCGGAGCATGAGGCCGATGTACGCAAGCGCGTACAAGTCTTCGTCAATAATCAATTGGCGCCGTTGCTCGGAACGGAAGCCCATGTCGCTGTATTCGGGCATGGGCAGACGACAGCAGATTTAAAGCGAATCATTCATCCTGAAGACAGCTATCCGGCATACAATGCGGCTGTTGCTCATTATGAGCTTGACGCCGCGGGCATATGCATAAGCGCTGCCTTGCATACAGGCCATCTTGGCCGGCATGTCTACGAATAAACAGATCGAACCATTCGACAGCCGATTTTAATCGGAAGTCGACATTTCAGGGAGGTACAAACCCATGACTAGAAAGCTCTCATTCATACTGCTCTCGACAGCCGTCCTACTCTCCACTGCGGCTTGCGGGCCGACGAGAAACAGCGAGCAGCCGACTCCGGCTCCGAATACGAACGCGAATAAAGAGACCGGCGGACAGCAGGGCGACAACATGCCGCCAAAGCCGAACCAACTGAAAATCTGGGCGCCGGAAAACGAAATGGAATTGAAGTCCATGCGGGAAATAACGGCGAGATTTACGGATGAAACCGGCATCAAGGTCGAGGTCGTTCCTTTCAACCCGCGCGAACAAGCTAAGGCGTTTTCACTTGACGGGCCGGCCGGCAATGGACCGGATTTATGGGGCGCTACCCATAATTCAATGGGCCGCAATGTGCTGCAAGGACTGGCCGAGCCGTATCGGATTAGCGAAGAGCGAATTGTCCAGTATTCGCCCGAGGCGATCCAGGCTGTAACCATCAACGGCGAAATCTACAATCTCCCAATGGTCATCGAGACAACGGCCCTATACTACAACAAGGATCTGCTGCCGGAGCCGCCGCAGACATGGGAGGAACTGGAGGCTTTCTCCGAGACGTTCACGGACGCTTCTCAGGACCGGTTCGGCTTTTTGATCGACGCAACGAATTTCTATTACGCCAACATGTTTATGCAGGGCAATGGCGGTTATATTTTCGGATATGACGAGAAAACGGGCTACGATGCCAACGACATCGGCTTGAACAATGAAGGGGCAGTCAATGGGGCCAATCTGATCAAGTCCTGGTTCGAAAAGAAGTTGATTCCGACATCGATCAACGGCGACATCATGAACGGTCTGTTCAAGGAAGGCAAGGTTGGTGCAGTCGTCAACGTGCCGTCCGGCATCAAAAACTACGAATCGTCGCTGGGAGACAAACTCGGCGTCGCACCGTTGCCGAAGCTCGCCAACGGACAGCGTCCGCCATCCTTCCTAGGTATCAAGGGACTGGTGCTTTCGCCATTCTCTAAGCATAAGGAATGGGCAACCGAATTGGCGTTGTTCATTACCAATGACGACAATGCGGCAAGCCACTTCGAGATCGCCGCGGAAATTCCGGCGCGCCCGGGCATTCTGAATAGCGACCTGATTACAGGTCACCCTTACTTCTCGGCAATCGCGGAGCAAGCCAAATATGCGACCCCGACGCCGAACAACCCTGAAATTTCGCAAACCTGGGAGCCGATGAAAAATGCATTGATCTTTTTATCGCAAGGACACGATACGAAAGAGGTGCTGGATGAGGCAGTCGCTCAAATCCAGGAGCAAATTGCGATAAACAATGCCAATCAATAGCAAGGAGACTATTGGGGAGTGGAGGGGCGGAATGCTTTCCGCTCCTCCCCGATTCATGCATGTCCATGAGGAGGTTAGAATAGATTGGCAGAACAACAGGAACGAAATCGCGGGCCGCAAACCGGCAAGCACAGCGTCAAGCTGGCGATGGCGCTTTCCGTTATTCCGGGGCTCGGGCAACTGTACAATCGAAGATTTATAAAGGGCGCGTTATTTTTTACCCTGTTCTTGTCTTTTTTTATTTTGTTTGCGGATTTCTTGAATATCGGGTACTGGGGGTTGGTCACGCTTGGAACATGGGTAGGCGTTGACGACTCGAGAGCATTGCTTATCCAGGGAATCGTTTCGGTCATCCTTACCTTTTTCTTTATCCTGTTCTATTGGATGAATTTAAGCGACGCGCGAAGCGATGCGAACCGTCTGCGGGACGGATGGAGAATTACGACGATTCGCAGCGGCTTTAAGGAGGCATGGGACAAGGGAGTCCCGTATCTGTTTATCGGCCCGGGCATCTTTATGATGATGTTTGTCCTTATTTTGCCGCTGTTATTTATGGTTTCCCTCGCGTTTACGAACTATAATATTTACAATTCCCCGCCCCGCTTTCTACTCGATTGGGTCGGGTTCGACAATTTCAAAAGCATCTTCTCCGTGCCGATTTGGCGCAATACGTTAATTTCGGTCTTATCGTGGACATTGGTGTGGACGTTCGTAGCAACTACGCTGCAAATCGCGCTCGCCTTGTTTCTGGCGGTCATTGTCAACGACAAGAGGGTCAAGTTCAAAAGATTTATTCGGACGATGCTCATTTTGCCATGGGCCGTTCCGTCCTTCGTTTCCATTCTGGTATTCGCCGCCTTGTTCAATGATCGGTTTGGTGCAGTGAATCGAACCATTTTATCGCCATTTAACGTTTCGATTCCGTGGATGACGGATCCGTTCTGGACGAAGGTAGCCATTATTATCGTCCAAGTATGGCTGGGCTTCGGCTTTGTCTTCGCTTTGTTCACAGGCGTTCTGCAAAGTATTTCAAGCGACTGGTACGAAGCGGCGGAAGTGGATGGCGCGAGCAAATGGCAAAGGTTCAGGCAAATTACATTGCCGCATATTCTGTTCGCGACAGCTCCGCTGCTCATTATGCAATACACGGGCAACTTCAACAATTTCAATCTAATCTATCTGTTTAACCAGGGAGGGCCGCCGGTACGCAATCAGACGGCTGGATCGTCGGATATTATTATCTCGTGGGTGTACAAGCTTACATTTGAAACCTTGAACTACAATATGGCGGCGGTCATCTCGATCATTCTCGGTCTGACTGTCGCTACAGTCGCCTTTTTCCAGTTCAGGCGAACACGCTCGTTCAAGGAGGAGGGCAAAATCTGATGAGTGCGAAATGGCAGTCGAGGCTAGAGCTTGCGGGCATCTACGCTTTCATCTTGTTCATGTTCATCGTCATTTCATACCCGCTGCTGTGGGCGATGGGAGTATCGCTGAATCCGGGCACCAGCTTGTACAGCGCAACGATCATTCCCGAGAATTGGTCGACGGAGCACTATAGCTGGCTATTCACCGATCCGAACAGCCAATATTTGTTGTGGTACAAAAATACGCTGATCGTCGCCTTTTGGAACACGGCGCTGTCGCTGCTGGTCGTTACGATGCTGGCTTATGCGTTCTCGCGGTATAGCTTCAGAGGCCGCAAGCACGGCATGTATACGCTGTTGCTTATCAATATGTTCCCTGTGCTGATGGGCATGGTGGCACTCTATATTTTGCTGAATATTTTGGGTTTGCTCGACACGCTCGCCGGTCTGATTCTTATTTATGTCGGCAGCTCTATTCCGATGCATGCCTTTCTTGTCAAAGGGTACTTTGATACGATCTCGCGGGATCTCGACGAATCCGCGAAAATTGACGGCGCAGGCCACTTCCTGATTTTCTTCCGGATTATTTTGCCGCTGGCAAAGCCGATTCTGGCCGTTGTGGCGCTCTTCAACTTCATGGCGCCATTTATGGACTTTCTTCTGCCGAGGATCGTCCTGCGCAGTTCGGAGAATTATACGCTGGCGCTCGGGCTGTTCAATCTTGTCAATCAGGAATTCAGCAACAACTTCACCCGATTTGCGGCCGGGTCGATTCTGATTGCCGTTCCGATCGCCGCTGTCTTCCTGATCTTGCAGCGCTTCCTGATTTCCGGGCTTACCGCGGGCGCTACAAAATCCTGATCGCAATCGAAACCATTCGAATCCTTAAGCCTGCAAGCATGAAGAAATCGCAAGCTCCGCGGAAGCTTCTACCCGGAACTTGCGATTTTTACGTTAATGCTCCTCTAAATCGAATCGGACATGCGTTGCCCCGAAGCTCCCCGGGACGGCATAAGCCGATCAGGCTTCTTGCGCGTTTCGCTGCGTCGATTGGCGAACGATCAGCTCGGATGGCAGCGTGACCGTTTTGTTTTTGTTGATTCGAGTGGGGTCATCCATCAGCTCGATCAGCATATCCAACGTTTCAAGCCCAAGGTTCTCCCCCCCAATCGTTGTGCAGCTGATCGTCGGCGATATTCTGAGCAGAAAAGGCGCGTCGTTAAAGCCGATGACGCCAACATCCTGAGGCACGCGAAGTCCCCTGTCGCGACAATACTTCAATACGCCAAGCGCCCACACGCTATCGGCAGCGATAATGGCGTCGAATTCCCCGCCGTTGTCGACGTATCTGTCCAGCGCGGCAATCATTTCAGCTTCCTCCGGTCCGCATAGGATGACGCCTTCGTCTCCCGACGACAGACCGCTGTCATGCAGCGCCTGCTTATACCCGCCGATTCTGTCCCGCATAATATCGACATTGACGCTGCCGGTCAGAAATACAATGCGCTGATAACCTTCATCCAGTAAATGCTGCGCGGTAATGTAGCCGTCGCGATAATTGTCGCTGTGAATGCAGAAAATATTGTGCTGCAGGCTGCGTCCGATCATCACAAACGGAATTGCATGATCCTGCAAGCTTTCAATCAACGAGCTTTTGTCCGACGATAAAACGCCGGATAGGATAAAGCCGTCCACTTTCTTGCTCTTGTACAGGGATAGACACTTCTCGATCTGTTTCTCGACAGAGCGTATTGCGGAAATTTGCAAATTGTAGCCGAAATTTTGCGTGGCATTCGCCAACCCGATCAGTACGCTGGAGTAGTACGGGTTGCCGAAAATTTCGTTCGGATCGCGAGCGATCGTGTAGCAGATGGTTCGAGAACGTCTTGATAGCGCATTTGGGCCGCCGTTATCTGGCGCGTATCCGAGCTCGCGCATGGCCTTCTCCACTTTGTTATTAATCTCGGGGGAGGTATTGCCTTTCGCTCTTAGCACCCGCGACACAGTTGCCGGCGAAACCCCAGCCACGCGCGCTATATCTCTGACCGTGGGCATTCCATGCCCCCTTTCTGCCGAAATAAACCTAACCTAATAATACGATGAAATTTAACTGCAATTCAATAAACCCCCAAATAGTGACTGTTCCTGCGCACGCGGTTCGGCACGGAGGAGGGATATCGCATGTACGGCGACGCTCAACTCGAGCGGTTGCAGCGAATATCGGGGGAGCTTGCCCGCTTAGGATAAGGACGCTTTCCGGTATTCGCCCGGCGTCATTCCTGCGATTCGCTTGAAGACCGAGAGGAAGGAAGCGGTATCCCTGTAACCGACCGTCTCGGCGATCGAGCCGATCTTCAGCGCCGTGCTGCGGAGCAGCTCGCAGCTTTTCTGAATGCGCAAAGCCTGCAGATAGCTGTTGAACGATTGCTCCGTATGCTGCCGGAACAGGCGCTGCAGATGCCGTTCGCTCCAGCGGCTGATCTCGGCCAGGCTCCGCAGCGACAACGGCTCGGCAAGATGCTGCTCCATGTAGGACAGCAGATGGTCGAATTGCGTGAATTTGCGGACGGAAGCGGACGGCGCGTCATGCTTCAATCTCTGTACGACGATGAACAATTGGATGAGAAGGGTGTCCAGATAATCGGAAGAAGCGCCCCGAGGCATGGAGAACTCCCGGTGCATCGCCAGCATCAGCCGCTCGATCGTATCGTCCGTGTCGGAGAGGTAGAAATAGGGCGAGGCTCCGTCTCTCCATTCTCCGATGAATCGCGCCAACCTCGGGTCTGTGACGAAGGAGGCGAGCCTCCCCAGCAGCGCGGGCGAAAACACGCAGTTATAGACGGTCAGAGGGTGTTTGGCCACGTCCGCGGAAGCGGGGCGGAAGACGTGAGGAATGCCGATCGGGATGCAGAAGAGCTGTCCCCTGCGAATCGGGTGGACCTGCCCGCCGACATGGTGGAATCCGGTGCCTTCCGCTACGAAGGCGAACTCGATGAAGTCGTGGTCGTGCACCGGCGCTTCGAAATCTTCAGAGGCACGGTTGACGTAGACGAGCCGATCGTGATGGAAGAAATAATCGCCCTTTAAGGTATGGATCGGGTTCATCAAAGCACCTCCTCAAAATGTCCGTATTCCCCTATTCAAATGTCCGTAATACCCGGATACTTTTTGTGGAAACCATTATATCATAGAGGCAATTCGGCAGTAAGAGAAGGGAGCCTGGTTATTTATGCTGCAGGTTATCGAATTGCGTTGCGAGTATAAGCGAAATCCGCTCGGTCTGGACGTCAAGAGGCCGCGCGTCAGTTGGAAGCTGTCTTCGGAGGAGAGAGCGGTCGTACAGGGCGCTTACGAGATCGAGGTTGCGGGAAGCCCGGATTTCTCGGCGGCGGAATGGAGCTCGGGCAAGGTGCAGTCGGACCAATCGCTGCACGTCGGGCTCACCGGTTTGGAAGTCGTTTCGCGCAAGCGCTATCATTACCGCGTCCGGGTATGGGCAGCCTCGGGAGAAGCTTCGGAATGGTCGGAGCCGGCCTGGTTCGAGACGGGCGTCCTGGATAAGAGCGAATGGAGCGCGAAATGGATCGGCGTGGATAAGCCGGAAGAGCAGTGGAAGAACCGTCCCGACACCTATGTGGAGAGAAGTCCGCTGCTTCGCAAAAGCTTCGAGGTCGGCCAAGGCGTGAAGAGGGCGCGGATCTACGCCACCGCCCTCGGCCTGTACGAGCTGGAACTGAACGGCGCTCGGGTCGGCGAAGATTATTTCACGCCTGGCTGGACGAGCTACAAGCACCGGATTCAAGTGCAGGCGTACGACATAACGCCGATGCTGGAAGAAGGCGAGAACGCGATCGGCGCGATGCTGGGCAACGGCTGGTACAAGGGGCCGCTGGCGTGGAGCGATCACTACTGCCTGTACGGAACCCGGCAGGCGCTGTTCCTGCAGCTTCATATCGAATACGAAGACGGCTCGGAGCAGACGATCGTCTCCGACGAGAGCTGGCGCACGACGGCAAGCCAGATTCTGATGTCCGAGATCTACCACGGGGAGACGTACGACGCGAGATTGGAAATTCCGGGATGGAGCAAGCCCGGCTACGACGACGGGAAGTGGGAAGCGGTCGCGATCGTCGAGCAGTCGAACGACCCGCTGATCATGCAGGAGAACGACCCGGTGCGGAGGTTCGAGGAGATCAAGCCGATCGAACTGATCAAGACGCCGCTCGGCGAGACCGTCCTTGACCTCGGGCAGAACATGGTCGGCTGGCTGAAGTTCGCGGTGAGAGGCGAAGCCGGAGCCGAGGTTGTCGTACACCATGCGGAGGTGCTCGACAAGGACGGCAATTTCTACACGGACAATCTGCGGGCGGCCAAGCAGGAAATCCGTTACACGCTGAAGGGCGGGGAAGCGGAGACGTACGAGCCGAGATTCTCGTTCCAAGGATTCCGCTACGTTCGGCTGACCGGCTTTCCCGAGCCGATCCGGCTGGAGGACTTCACCGGAGTCGTGCTGCACACCGACATGGCCCCGACTGGAAGCTTCGCCTGCTCGGACCCGCTCGTCAACCAGCTGCAGCACAATATCGAGTGGGGGCTGAAGGGCAATTTCCTCGACGTGCCCACCGATTGTCCTCAGCGCGACGAACGGCTCGGCTGGACGGGCGACGCCCAGATGTTCATTCGCACGGCCGCTCACCTGCGCAACATCGCTCCGTTTTTCACGAAGTGGAGCCGGGATTTGGCCGCAGACCAGCGCGAGGACGGAGGCGTTCCGTTCGTCATCCCGAACGTGCTGGACGAGAACTCCCATTCTTCCTCCGCATGGGGAGATGCGGCGGTCATCTGTCCTTGGACGATCTATCTCTGCTACGGGGATAAAAGAATTTTGGAGGAGCAGTACGAGAGCATGGTTGGGTGGGTCGAGTACATCCGCAAGCAGGGAGACGACGAGCATTTATGGAATACGGGCTTCCACTTCGGCGATTGGCTCGGGCTCGATTCCAAGCCGGACACGTATATCGGCGCGACCGACCGCGACTATATCGCCACGGCTTTCTACGCCTATTCGACCTCCTTGCTGCAGAAGATCGCCGAGACGCTCGGCAAGCGCGAGGACGCGGATAAGTACGCCGGGCTGTACGAGCGGATCGTCTACGCGTTTCATCGGGAGTTCGTCAGCCCCAGCGGTCGGCTGACCGTGCCGACCCAGACGGCGCAAGTGCTCGGGCTCATGTTCGGCATTCTCGACGAGCAGGCCAAGAAGCGGGCGGAGAAGAAGCTGCTCGAGCTGCTGGAGGAGAGCAAGCACCATCTGACGACGGGCTTTGTCGGCACGCCGTACCTGAACCACGTGCTGACCGACAGCGGCCATAACGACGCGGCGTACAAGCTGCTGTTCCAGCAGGACTACCCGTCCTGGCTGTATCAGGTGACGAAGGGCGCGACGACGATCTGGGAGCACTGGGACGGCATCAAGGAGGACGGTTCGTTCTGGAGCAAGGACATGAACTCGTTTAACCATTACGCTTACGGGGCGATCGGCGACTGGCTGTACCGCCGGGTGGCGGGCATCGACACCGACGAACAGGCCGCGGGCTACAAGAAGATCCATGTCCGTCCGCAGCCGGGAGAGGGACTGGACTGGGCGGAAGCCCGTCTGGAAACGATGTACGGAGAAGTGCGCAGCTACTGGAAGCGTACGGATAACGGGGGCATGGAGCTCGAGGCGACGATCCCGGCTAATACGACGGCGGAAATCAAGCTGCCGAACGCCAAGCTGGAGACGGCGAAAGAGAGCGGCTCCAGGCTCGAGGCCGCGGCGGGAATCGCATCCGTGCGGCAGGAGGAGGACGGAGTGACGCTGACGGTCGGCTCCGGACGGTACAGCTTCAGCTGGTAAGCGCGATTAAGGCGGGCGGCGCCTTCTTCATGAAACCTTCATCTAACGTTCATCTTTCCTTCATGACGTTCCGGCGCGGGGATGGTATCCTTTTAGTCATACTAGGAAACTTATAAGGAAGTGAGAGTTAAGATGAGCGCTTATAAAACGATTATTATCGGTACCGGACCTGCGGGGCTGACCGCGGCTATCTACTTGGCCCGCGCCAATCTGAACCCTCTCGTCATCGAAGGGCCCGAGCCGGGCGGACAGTTGACGACAACGACGGAAGTGGAAAATTTCCCCGGATTTCCGGAAGGCATTATGGGGCCGGAGCTGATGGAGAATATGCGCAAGCAGGCCGAGCGGTTCGGCGCCGAATTCCGTTCGGGCTGGGTGAACAGCGTCGACATGTCGGAGCGTCCGTTTAAGCTGTCGGTGGAAGGTCTGGGGGAGCTGAAGGCGGAGACGCTCATTATTTCTACCGGGGCTTCGGCCAAATACCTGGGTATTCCGGGCGAGAAGGATAACGTCGGACGGGGCGTCAGCACCTGTGCGACTTGCGACGGCTTTTTCTTCCGCGGAAAGAAGATTATCGTCGTAGGGGGAGGGGATTCCGCGATGGAAGAGGCGCATTTCCTGACGAAGTTCGCTTCCGAAGTCGTTCTGGTTCACCGCCGCAACGAGCTGCGCGCGTCGAAGATCATGCAGGATCGCGCCCGCAGCAATCCGAAAATAAGCTGGAGCTTGAACCGCACGCCGCTGGAGGTCGAGAGCGGACCTCTGGGCGTGACGGGACTGAAGGTGAGAAACAACGAGACCGGAGAAGAGGAGACGATCGCCACGGACGGATTGTTCGTCGCTATCGGCCATACGCCGAACACGAAGTTTCTCGGCGGTCAGCTGGAAACGGACGAAACCGGCTATCTGATCGTCAAGCCGGGCTCGACCGAGACGAACGTTCCCGGCGTCTTCGCCTGCGGGGACGTGCAGGACAACAAATATCGCCAGGCGATCAGCGCCGCTGGCACGGGCTGCATGGCCGCGCTCGATTGCGAACGGTTCCTGGAAAACGTGGAAGCTTCGTTAATCGAGGCTTGACAAACACTAAGCCGTCTCATAAGTTATCATCATTACTGTAATGATGACTTATGGGGCGTTTTTTTGATGGTCAGGAATCGGGACGCCGCCGGGACAGGGAAGGGGAACGCGGATGCAGGGAATATACAAGACGCGGCTAAGCGAGAAACAGTTAAGAGACGCGGCCATGGCGACGTTCGGCCGGCCGCTGCTCGCATTCGAGGAAATGACGGACGGCTGGGCGAACAGCGCGTTTAAGCTGGAACTGGACGACGGCCGCAAGGCGGTGTTGAAGGCCCGTCCTTCTTCGGAGCTGCGGTTCATGCGCTGCGAGATCGACTTGATGAAGACGGATGTGGAAGCGATGGGCCGCTTCGCGGACACCGCAGGCGTTCCTGTTCCTCGGATCTATGTCTACGATACTTCGCGGGAAAGGCTCCCGGTCGATTATTTCGTCATGGAATTCGTCGAGGGCGAGCCGCTGAACCGAATTAGGGACGAATTGGACGAGGAGACCCGGGCTTCGATCTACCGGCAGCTGGGACAAATCAACCGGAGAATCAACGAGGTCCAAGGATCCGGGTTCGGCTTCTACTCGGGCAAGCTGGAACGCTCTTGGCCCGAAGCGTTCTACGGGATGATCGCCGGGATTCTGGCGGACGGCCGCGACGCGGGCGTCGAACTGCCGATGGCGTACCCGGAATTGGAGAAGCGGATCGGCGACAGCTTGGCATTGCTCGAGGAGATCGGAGAGCCGAAGCTGCTGCATTGGGATCTGTGGGACGGCAATGTGTTCGTGAAGGACGGGCAAGTAACCGGCATCGTCGATTTCGAGAGGGCGATCTGGGGCGATCCGCTGATGGAGTTTTATTTCAGCCATTTCCATAACTCGGAAGCCTTCCGTCAAGGCTACGGCATCACGATCCCGGACCCAGCCCAGATCGCCCGCAGGAAGCTTTACGATCTGTATTTGGACCTCATCCTATATGTGGAATGCGCCTATCGGCAATACGACGACCGGAACCATGTCCGGTGGGCGCACGACAATCTCGTCCGAAGCCTCGAACGGTTCTCGGCCGAGTAGAGACGGCCCGGATTGCCCGAGTCGCCGTACATTCAGTGATCGGGTTCCTCGGAGCTTTCGCAAGCCTGCTCCAGAGCCGATTGAAATTCTTCCTCGTTGTCCGACGCCAGCTTGCTGCCGAACTGTCCGAGCTGGCTCGGACTGCTGGCCGGACCGTCGTTGTCCGGCTTGTTGTTTCTTCCCGCCATCGCGATCGCACCTCCCGTTTAGGATTTAGACGAGTTGGAATTGCCCTTTTTGTCGGACGTTTTCGTCCTCGTGTTTTTGGTTGCGTGGCCTTGCTGTTTGGACACGGGCTTTCCTCCTTTCTTGCGGATGAATTTACTTTGCTCTCCCGTCCCTGGAATGATTCGTCGAAAAAAATCAATCGCCCCCGGTCACAAAACCGTCGACCTCGTCGTTATATGTGCACAACTAAACGAGGGGTGATGGCGATGAAGCCAATGACATGCGTCGTCGTAGGCGGAGGTTATGCGGGAGTCAATACGGTCAAGGCGCTGCTGAAAGCTTATCCGGAGGAGGCGGGCGGACGTTCGCTGCGCATCGTGCTGATGGACAAAAATGCGTACCACCTGCGCAAGGTGCTGTTGTTCAAGGCTGCGGCGGGGGAGGAGGATATTACGATTCCGTTCTCGAAAATGTTTCCGGAAGGCGTGCAACTGATTCAAGGGGAAGCGACGGGAATCGAAGGCGCTGAGAAGCGGGTGCGCTACAAGGATGCCCGGGGCGGCGAAGGCGCGATCGAGTACGATTGGCTTGTGCTTGCGGCGGGCAGCGTCGTCCGTCGGCCGGAGCCCGAACAGGGCGGTATCGCTCTGGGCGGACTGGGCGATGCAAAACGTATTCGCGAAGCGTGGCAGAGCAATCTGCTTCGGGCGGCGAAGGAGAACCATTCCGCCGAAAGGGAGAAGCAGCTGACGATCGCGGTAGCCGGAGCGGGCATCAGCGGCATCGAGACGGCGGCCGAGCTGGCGCATAGCGTTCGCGCGGATGCCAAGCGGCTCGGACTGGACGCGGGCGAAGCGCGGATCGTGCTGTATAATGCGAATAAGCGGCTGTTTCCGGACGGTCCGGCCAAAGTGGGGAACAAGCTGGAAAATGCGTTGGCGGCCAGAGGGGTGACGGTGCGGCACGGCGTCAAGGTGCTTAGCGAACGGGGGGGAACGCT
This sequence comes from Cohnella sp., assembly GCF_041641335.1. Lineage (NCBI taxonomy): Bacteria > Bacillati > Bacillota > Bacilli > Caryophanales > Paenibacillaceae > Cohnella > Cohnella sp. Next base: position 17,300 of record NZ_JBEPYQ010000123.1, read on the forward strand.
GACGCTGTCCGACGGCAGCAGCGAACAGGCGGGCTTGTGCGTCTGGACGCTGGGGCTGCTGCCTAATCCGGGCTTGCGGGAGTTGGGCGTCCCGGTCACCGCGGACGGCCATATCGAGGTGGACGGAAGCTACCGGATAGCCGGGTTTCCAGGCGTGTACGCGATCGGCGACAACGCGCGGATCGTCGATCCCGAAACCGGCCGCATCGACGGCAAAACGTGCAAGGAAGCGATCGGCCAAGTGCCCCGGCTGATCAAAGTCATGGCGGCGGATGCGGCCGGTCGGTCCGCTCCGGTTCACAAGTCGTACATGGATGTGTTCTGTTTCGGGCTCGGACCCGAGCATGGGATGGTATGGACGCGGCAGTGGGGGTTCGATATCGTGCTGACCGGCAAGCTGGGCTGGAAAGTCCGCAAGTACACTTGGGACTCGGCAAGCTTGATCAAGTGAGCCGGACGCGCGCCGACGATAGGCTGGCTGGACGGAGGCGAGGAGAAAGCATGCAGGAACTTTACGAGCGGTACAGAAGGCTGCTGTTTACGTTGGCCTACCAGCTGACGGGCACCGTGGCCGACGCGGAAGACGCGGTGCAGGACGTGTTCGTGAAAATATATGAGATCGAGCCGGAGCGGCTGGCCGAGCCGAAGGCGTATTTGTGCAAAATGGTGACGAACCGGTGCCGCGATCTGCTCAAATCGGCGCGCAAGCGGCGGGAGCGGTATTTCGGCGAATGGCTGCCGGAGCCGGTTCCGACGGAGGGAGACGATTCGCTGGAGGCGATCGTGA